>JAGVCB010000087.1 GCA_020059445.1 Polynucleobacter sp.
ATAAGCCATCACGTGATGGCCAAATGTGATGGGTTGAGCCACTTGTAAATGTGTGAAACCAGGCATGATTGTTTCAGCATGCTTTTCAGCAAGACCAAGCAAGCCTGAACGCAGTGCGGTGAGCTCTGACTGAATCTCATCAATCGCGCCACGCAACCACAAGCGAATATCTGTTGCTACTTGATCGTTTCTTGAGCGACCAGTGTGTAGACGTTTACCAGCATCACCAATGAGTTTGGTCAGGCGTGCTTCGATGTTGAGATGAACGTCTTCAAGAGCGAGTTCCCAAACAAAAGAACCTGCTTCGATTTCAGAGCGTATCTCTGCCATGCCTTTTTGGATCGCGGCGAAATCTTCGGCACTGATGATCTTCTGTGCGGTCAACATTTCGGCATGAGCCAATGAGCCTTGGATATCAACCAAAGCCATGCGTTTATCAAAATCAACCGAGGCGGTGTATCTCTGTACGAGTTCCGCCACAGGCTCGGCGAAGCGAGCCGACCAAGCTTGGTCTTTGTTGTCTAATGAGTTCTTGTTTTTATCTAAATCTGCCATAAATATAAGTATATTGCCTCAAAGGCCTTATCCTTATGGTTATGACACAAATTTCTTATCCTAAAAAACTGGTAATTGCCTCCCGAGAGAGCCGTTTGGCCATGTGGCAGGCTGAATATGTTCGTGATTGCTTGAAAAAGCTCTACCCAGACTGCGATGTCAGTATTTTGGGTATGACCACCCGGGGTGATCAAATTTTGGACAGAACCCTTTCAAAAGTTGGCGGTAAGGGGCTTTTTGTCAAAGAATTAGAAGTGGCATTGGAAGAGGGGCGAGCCGATTTGGCGGTCCACTCCCTCAAGGACGTCCCGATGCAGTTGCCTGAAGGCTTTGAGTTGTCTTGCATCATGGAGCGTGAAGATGCCAGAGATGCATTTGTTTCGAATGACTATGCAACTTTGGCGGATTTACCCGCTGGGGCCGTCGTAGGAACCGCTAGTTTGCGTCGTGAGGCTTCCTTGCGCTCTCGCTATTCCCATTTGAATATTCAGCCTCTGCGCGGCAATTTAGACACCCGTTTGGGTAAATTGGATAAGGGCGAGTATGCCGCCATCATTTTGGCTGCGGCCGGTCTTAAGCGTTTAGGCATGGCCGAGCGCATCCGCAGCTTATTGACCCCTGAAGACAGTTTGCCAGCTGCTGGCCAAGGTGCTTTGGGCATTGAGATCAGAGCAGGAAGACCAGAGATGAAGAATTGGCTTGCCCCTTTGAATCATGCGCCGTCTGCGATGGCTGTGACTGCAGAAAGAGCTGTTTCTAGAGCGCTTGGTGGTTCTTGCGACGTTCCTTTGGCGGCCTATGCCATTTGGGAAGGCTCAGACTCTTTGTATCTTCGCTCCTTTGTTGCCAGCACGGATGGTCAAAGTATCTGTCGATCTGAAAAGAAGTTATCGATTACCAGCATGGATCATGCAGACAAGATGGGTTTGCAAGTGGCCGATGAGTTGATCGCTCAAGGCGCTAAAGATTTATTACCCCCAAGATAATCTAGGTTAAAACTCAAAAAAACTCATGCCCAATATTGTTCTGACTCGACCACTAGGACAGTCTCTAAGATTGGGAGAGTTATTGCATCGCAAGTTTCCGATGCTGGAACAAATTCAGTTGCCATTATTGTCGATTGTGCCCAATGAAAATCCTGCGGATGCCAAGTGTTTAAAAGAGCTTTTACCGGTCAGTGATTTGGCTGTGTTTGTGAGTCCAAATGCGGTTGAGTGTTCGATGCGTTTATTGCAAACAGAGTGGCCCAAAAACCTTCCGGTAGCGGTGGTGGGTGGCGGCAGTTTGGAAGCATTGAGCCATCATGGCATCACCGCTGAGAATGGCTACACCATTTATGCGCCCAGCAATCCAAGTGAATGGGATTCAGAGGGTTTGTGGAAGATCTTGAGTCAAGTCCAAGCATCTTGGGCTGGTAAGAAAGTTCTCTTTCTCAAAGGTATTGGTGGAAGAGCTTGGCTTGGTGAGCAATTTTTGATGCAAGGTACTGAAATACACTCAATATCGACCTATAAAAGAATGCCTTTGGCCGACGATGCGCCAGCTTGGTTAGGTTTAAAAAAATCACGTCCCAGTGACTCAATCTGTGTTCTGACTTCTTCTGAGGCGACGCGCCATTTTGCTCAATTTTTAAAAGAAAATTCATCATGGGCGGAGTCTTGGTTAAATGAAGCTATGATGTTATGTACGCATGAGCGAATTGCTCAGGTATGCAATGAGCTTGGATTTAAAAATATTGATTGGTGTGCTCCAGGTGATGATCATTTGCTTGTCAAAATTGATCGGTGGTACGTCAATAAAAATTAGGAATTGAAATGGCTGCAGATCTAGATCAAGTAAGTACCAAAACTGATAAACAAGTTCAATCAGAAGCTTTGGGTAAGGGCTTATGGAGAGCTTTGTGGGTTGCCATTGCTCTTTGCCTAGTTTGGTTGGTGATTGAGGGTGGCTTTCGCCTTTACCATCGTCCAGCGCAGCTGGACGCTAGAGTCTTAGAGTTAGAAACTCAAATGGGTAAAGTCTTAACGCAAGAGGCTGAAATCAATTTGGCCTTGAAGAGCTCGTTGGAAATTCAAAAGAATCTTGCGCCTGTTGCCAATCAATTGAATCAATTACTAAGTCAGGTGGCGCAGTTGCCCATGAACGCTCTTCCAGTGGTTGGAGCGCCAGCCGTTGTAAATAATTCAGGAAATCAAACGGTTATTCAAAAAATCATGGCAGCCATAAAAGGTTTGAGCGATCAGTTGATGCGTATTCAGGTGGTGGGTGATGTGAAAGATGTGGCGATGACCCCAGCAGCCCAAGATTTGATACGTCAGCAATTGAGATTGCATTTCTTAAGTGCTAGATTGGCTTGGTTGTCTCAGTTACCACAAGCAACTAGGGATGATCTGATTCAAGCAGAACAATTGATTGCAAAGCATTTTCAAGCGCAAGCAAGCTCAGTGGCGCAGATTCAGAAAAATATCAGTGAGCTTCGCGCCGAAGTATCCAAATCAATTCCAATTAATAAGGGTCGGTGATGATGCGCGGTGCATTGTGGTTGGCTTTCTTATTCGCAGCAGCAGTTTTATTGGCATTGTTTGCCAGTGGTAATACAGGTCATATCACCATTTATTTTCCGCCGTATCGCTTAGACACCAGCCTCAATCTTTTTATTGTGGTGGTGTTGGGTGTGCTGATTGTTGGTTTATTGGCTTGGCGAACCTTTGCTGCGGTCTTGGATTTACCAAAGCAAGCCGCCTTGTATCGACGCAAGCAGCGCGAGGCACGCGCAATTGTGTTGTTGTCTGAAGCAGTTGAAGATATCTTTGCTGGACGTTTTTCAAAGGCGCTCAAGGCTGCTGAAGCTGCCAGTGTGAATCAAACATTATCGGAAACGGCTGCTTTACTTGCGGCCAGAGCCGCACATCGTTTGAATCGCTATGACTTGAGAGATCAATGGTTGTCAAAAATACGGTCTGCCAATAAACAACAAGCTCGCTTGGTGGCCATGGCAGACATGCAGATGGATTCAAATGATCCAGCTGGCGCACTTGAAACTATTGAACAATTGCAAAAGGGTGGTGCGAGACAGTTATTTGTTCAACGCATTGCACTTAAAGCCAACCAGCAACTCAAGCGTTGGGATGAAGTCTTAAGGTTAAGTCATAGTTTGAGTAAGCGTGAAGCCATTCATCCGGTGTTGGCTCAAAAAACAGTGGAAGAGGCTGTGGCGAAATTGGTTCAAGAAAAATCAAGCGACCATCAAGCGCTCGTAGCTATTTGGAAGAGTTTGCCAAAGGCCGATCGAAAAGCCTCTAGAGTTACCTTGGTGATGGCCAAGGGTTTATTGGCGGTTGGCCAGCAAGAAATCGCTCGTGGCTTGATTGAAGAGTCTTTGGAAGAGCAGTGGGATGAGGCATTGATTGAGATTTATCCAGATTGCTTGCCATCTGGATCGACCAGCCTAACTTTTGTTCAAAAGATTGAAGCTTGGATGATGAAGTACCCTGGTGAACCAGCGCTCTCTTTGGCTTTGGCAAGGGTGTGTTTGGCTCAAAAATTATGGGGTAAAGCCAAATCAAGTTTACAAGGTGTGATCAAAGATCCAAAAACAAAACCTTTGCTGAAAGCCAGTGCCCACATGAATATGGCGAAGCTACATGAAGCTTTAGAAGAACCTCTTGAGGCTGCAACTCACTATCAGTTGGCTGCGCATATCTACGCCTCTAACTGAGATAACTTACTAAGCGAACTAAGTAAGAGGGTTAACTAAGAGAGTTAGCTGAGCCAGCGCAACAAACGTTCTGTGGTTTTGTTGTATGGAGGGTGGGCTAATTTGCTGCCCATCCAGGCTCGAATACCTAACAAGCCACGAACCCTAAGAACCGGTTTGAGATGGCTGAAGGTATCAAAACCAGTTTGGCCATGATAAGCGCCCATGCCGCTCGCTCCAATGCCGCCAAAAGGTAATTGCTCAATGCCTGCCTGAAGCAGTGTGTCATTCGCAGTCACGCTGCCTGAGTGAGTCTTTGAAATTAAGTTTCTTAAAATCTTTTTATCTTTACCAAACCAATAGATGGTCAATGGGCGATCTTTTGTGTTGATGAATTCAATTGCATCTTCTTCTGATGTAACTCCAATGATCGGCAACAAGGGACCAAAAATTTCTTCTTGCATGATCAAGCTGTGCGGAGGTACTTGTGTCAGCATCACGGGAGTGAATGGACGGTCTTCTGACTCAGGTAAAAGAGGGTTTACTTCAGCGCCTTTGCTCCTTGCATCAGAAGCCAGTTGTTGCCAACGCGATAGCTGCTCTTTGTCGATTGGATGAGTCAGCGCTGAGGGATCTTTGAATAGGGTTTCAGCAGCTTTAATTAATGCAGTCTGTAGTTCTGGAATTAACTCGTGCTTGATCAAAATGTAATCAGGAGCCACGCATGTTTGTCCGCCATTGATTAATTTGCCATAAATGATTCTTGTGGCAGCATCTGCGAGGTTGGCATCGTCACTGATCACCACTGGTGACTTGCCACCGAGTTCTAAAGTCAGAGGCGTGAGATTTTCTGCCGCAGCTCGCATCACCCGCTTACCGATTGAGGTAGAACCTGTGAAGAACAAATGATCAAATGGCAACTCAGAAAAGTCACGAGCAACATCTTCTCCGCCTGTGGTGACAGAAAGCTCGAGAGGGTGAAAGAATTCCCCAATGATGGTGGCAAGATAGCCTGATGTCCTAGGGGAGCGCTCTGATAGCATCAACCACACTCTATTGCCTGCAGCCATCGCAGTAATCGCCGGAATCAAAGCCAATTGAATCGGGTAGTTCCAGGGGCTGATGATGCCAACCACTCCTTTGGCTTGAGCTTGCACCCATGCTTTGGATGGTTTTAAGTGCATCGGTAAGGAAATGTCGCGCATCTTCATCCAGGATTTAAGATGCTTGATCGTGTATTTCGCTGCCTGGCGCACCATCGCTAATTCAGTGAGGCGTGTTTCTACTGAGTGGCGATTACCAAAGTCAGCATGAACAACTTTACACAAGTTATCTTCGTATTTATCAATCATTGACACCACGCGCTCAATGCGTTCTTTGCGTTCGGCAAAGCTGGGTGATGGGTCATGAGCAAAGGCTTGCTGCAAGTCTTCAAGTTGTAATTGGAGGGCGTTCATTGGGTATTGGTGAAAAGTGATTGTCACAAGTATATGGGTAATTGATGGAACAAAAAATCAGGGATTTGACTAATGCCAAGCACGTTCATCTTCAGAGTATTAACATGGGAACATTGAGACAAGGATGAGCATCATGAATCAACAAGCAACATTGGGCGGTGGGTGTTTTTGGTGTTTAGAGGCTGTTTATCAGCAAGTGAAGGGAGTTCATCGCGTTGAGTCTGGTTACGCTGGTGGCAAGGCTGCTGATGCTAACTATGATGCTGTGTGCAGTGGCAGGACCGATCATGCAGAAGTGGTTCGCCTAGAGTTCGACTCTTCAGTGATCAGTTTTAAGCAGTTGCTGGAGGTATTCTTTGCAATTCATGATCCGACCACGCTCAATCGCCAAGGTAACGATCTGGGCTCTCAATATCGATCAGTGATTTTTACTCATGACGACATCCAGAAAAGTATTGCCACGGAGTTAGTAAATCATTTGGGTGAATCTGGAGTTTTTGACAGTAAGATCGTCACGGAAATTTCTGACTTGCCGCCGTATTACCCAGCGGAGGAGTATCACCAGAATTATTTCAACTTACATCCTGATCAAGGTTACTGCACCTTTGTTGTAAGCCCTAAAGTTGCCAAATTCAGAGTGCAATTCAGAGATCTTTTGATATAAATCAACTGAACCTGATTAAGGGGCTAAGCGCTGAATTTTCCAGACGTTTTGCTCGAGCGTGTAATGAATTCGGTCGTGCAGGCGTGAAGGTCTGCCTTGCCAAAATTCTGCAGCAGTAGGCTTGACTCTAAAGCCTC
>JAGVCB010000080.1 GCA_020059445.1 Polynucleobacter sp.
CTGCTCAATTAATTCTTCGGTGATTCTGCTCCACTGGTCAATGCCAAAAAAATGACCAAAAGCCTGACCATTGGTTTCTAGCATCTCATCCCAATCGAGCATCATTCCTGGCGTATGGTAGGCAGCTCTACCAATCATGAAACCATCAAAGTCATTCCAGTGGCGCGCAATATCTCCATTATTTTCTAGACCGCCATTTAAAAGAACTTTTAAATTCGGGAAATGCTTTTGCGCATCTAAACGCAATTGTTTTGCCATCTCATATCGAAGCGGTGGAATGGTTCTATTCTCTTTTGGAGATAAACCCTTTAACACTGCATTGCGAGCATGAATGGTGACTTGACTCGCCCCAGCTGCAGCAACCTTACAAATAAAATTCAACGTGAATTGGTAGTCTTGTGGGTTATCTTGAATGTTCATCTCATTCAAACCAATACGATGCTTCACTGTGATAGGTATATCAACAACATCGACCATGGCCTTTACACAATCCGCCACCAAATCTGGCTCTGCCATCAGGCAAGCACCAAACGATCCGCGCTGCACTCTTTCTGAAGGGCAACCACAGTTCAAATCCACCTCGTCATAGCCCCACTGCTGAGCCAATTTAGCAGCTGTGGCTAAGTCTTGGGGCTCACTTCCGCCCAACTGCAGAACCACCGGATGCTGAATCTCATCAAAATCAAGATGCCTTGGAACATCCCCATGTATCAATGCACCCGTTGTCACCATTTCACTGTAAAGAACAGCTTGTTTGGTGAGGCTGCGATGGAAGGTTCGACACTGACGATCAGTCCAATCCATCATTGGGGCAACGGCCAAGCGCTTGGTGTTATTTGACATGATGTAATTTTATAGAGAAAGTACAAACGAGCTCTGAAACTCATGTTCCAACTGGGTCACAGGATCCTTAAAACTCAGTTGCTTAGCTAAGAGCTGCAAAGGCTCTGAGAAGTCTTTACCCATTTTGGGTTGTGTGATGATGTTCGGATAAATCTTGTCGTGCTTTATCGGCATCCCTAGAGCATTCATATGAACCCTCAATTGATGCTTCTTACCAGTACCAAGCTCGAGCTGATATCTGGCCCATGGCTTACTCACTTCCAACAAATGAATGACCGTGTCTGAATTAGGTTCACCAGATACTTCTTGCATCTGAATAAAAATATCAGACTCCTCAATTCTGCTCATACGCTCGATTGGGAACTGATCTTTCAGATGATCTTGGTAAGGCGCAATCGCTTCATAAGTTTTTTTAATTTGACGCTCTCTGAATAAAACTTGATAGAGATTACGATCATGCGCCTTTTTTGAGAATGCCACCAAGCCAGCAGTCTCTCGATCGATTCTATGTATCGGAGTTAACTCTTTAATACCTGTTTTATTTTTTAGGCGGACGAGTAGCGTCTCTTGTAGGTAATGTCCTGCTGGAGTAACGGGTAAGAAATGAGGTTTATCAGCAATCAGCAAATGTTCATCTTCATAAACAATTAACTCCTGAAACGGAATCGATTCCTCAATCTCAATACTTCGGTAATAGTAGATGAAAGTATTGGCTCGACACTGATCACGCGCGGATTGAGGGATACCTTCCTCGTCAAAAACGAGGCCTTGATCCATTCTCTTAACCCATTCCTCTTTTGGGATTTGAGGAAATTTTTCAACTAAAAAATCAATTAAATAGGTATGGTCTTTTTCAGTATTTTTAATAAATACTTTACTGGGGCCAACGCCGTTTTTAATGTCCATGATAGTTGGTATTTTTGCTATTTCAGAAATCATAAAGCCGCAACTTGATGGTTGCGGCTTTATTGATCTTACCTAGGTTCAATGGCGTTCTATTAAGCCGCTGTCTCGCGACTTGCCTTCTTACGCTCATGCTCCTTCAAATAACGTTTACGAATACGGATGCTCTTCGGAGTTACTTCAACCAACTCATCTTCAGCAATAAATTCTACTGCGTACTCTAAAGACATCTGAATAGATGGCACCAAGCGAACAGCTTCATCAGTACCTGAAGCGCGAACGTTGGTTAATTGCTTACCTTTAATAGGGTTCACAACCAAATCGTTATCGCGACTATGGATACCAATCACCATACCTTCATAAAGTGCATCACCAGGAACCACAAACATACGACCACGATCTTGTAGTTTCCATAGAGCGTAAGCAACTGCTTCACCATCATCTTGGGAAATTAATACACCGTTATGACGCTCGCCAACCATGCCGTCTTTCATTGGTCCATAAGCATCAAATGTGTGACTCATCAAACCAGTACCACGAGTCATAGTCAAGAAGTCACCTTGGAAACCAATCAAGCCACGCGCAGGAATTCTGTATTCAAGACGTGTACGGCCTTTACCGTCTGAAACCATGTCTTGAAGCTCACCTTTGCGCTTACCCAACTCTTCCATAACGCTACCTTGGGTGGTATCTTCAACGTCCACAGTTAAGTTTTCAAACGGCTCCATCTTCACACCGTTTTCTTCATGAAAAACAACACGAGGACGAGAAACTGCTAATTCGTAACCTTCACGACGCATGTTTTCAATCAAGATAGTCAAGTGCAACTCGCCACGACCTGAAACTTCAAATACGGTGTCATCATCTGTAT
>JAGVCB010000159.1 GCA_020059445.1 Polynucleobacter sp.
ACAGGTAACTACCATGTGATTACTCATGACCATATGGCAAAAATGAAAGACCAAGCCATCGTTTGTAATATTGGTCACTTTGATAATGAAATCGATATCGCTGGTGTTGAAAAGTACAAGTGGGAAGAAATCAAGCCACAAGTAGACCACGTGATTTTCCCTGCTAGCAATGGTCAGCCAGAAAAACGCATCATCATTTTGGCTAAAGGACGTTTGGTTAACTTGGGTTGCGGTACAGGCCACCCGTCTTACGTGATGAGTTCATCATTTGCTAACCAAACGATTGCTCAGATTGAGTTATGGCAATCTGCTGGAAGTAATAAGTACCCAGTGGGCGTTTACACATTGCCTAAGCACCTTGATGAGAAAGTGGCTCGTTTACAGTTGAAAAAACTGAACGCTCAGCTCACTGAATTGTCAGAGCAGCAAGCCAACTACATCAACGTGAAAAAAGAAGGCCCTTACAAGCCTGAAACATATCGTTATTAAAAACGTGATCAGGAATGAATGACATGGAATTAAGCCTTGAGTTTTTCCCACCAAAAACAGAAGATGGGGCTGCGAAGCTTCGCTCTGTTAGAGAGCAGTTATCCGCAGCGCTTAAACCAACATTTATTTCTGTAACGTTTGGTGCAGGTGGCTCAACACAAGACGGTACCTTATCAACCGTTAAAGAAATCCATGAGGCAGGCCAAGAGGCCGCGCCTCATCTTTCCTGTGTGGGTAGCTCAAAAGAAAAGATTCGCGAACTACTGAAGCTTTACAGAGAGATTGGTATTCGTCGCATTGTGGCTTTGCGTGGTGATCTGCCTTCTGGCATGGGTCAATACGGAGAGTTCCATCATGCTGAAGAATTGGTCAGATTTATTCGTTCAGAAACTGACAATCATTTTCATATCGAAGTAGCGGCCTATCCAGAGATGCATCCACAAGCAAAATCAATGAGCGATGACATCTTGATGTTCGCGAATAAGATGAAAGCTGGCGCTGATTCAGCCATCACCCAATATTTTTTCAACAGTGATGCTTATTTCAAATTTGTAGATGAGGCGTATAAGTTGGGCGTTGATCAACCAATCGTTCCTGGCATCATGCCAATCACCAACAGCACTCAGCTATTGCGTTTCTCTGATGCTTGTGGTGCAGAAATCCCTCGGTGGATTCGCTTGCGTTTACAGTCCTTTGGTGATGATGCTGCATCTATCAAGTCATTTGGCCTGGACGTGGTGACAGATTTATGTGATCAATTACGCGTTGCTGGTGTTCCAGGTTTGCATTTCTACAGCCTGAATCAAGCAGAAACAACTTTGGCCATCGCTAAGAATTTGGACTTATTAAAGGCTTGATCGAACTTTAAACAACTATCATCAAGTCGAGCGCTTGATCATGACTCTGAGGGCGCCATGCGCCCTCTTTTACTTCTAAAGCTTTATATCCAACGCCAACCGTTTTTAGAGGGTGTTTGTTTTGTTTTAATGCAGCAATGGTTCGGTCATAGTAGCCACCGCCATAGCCAATTCTCCAAAACTGATCATTTTGGTTTGACCAGCCAAGGCAAGGAATGATCAGTAAATCGGGTTCAATTTTGGAACTGAATGAATCAAGCAAGGGTTCATTGATGTTTTGAGGCCCTTTGACCAGTGTGGTGTCTTGATTCCATTCACCAAAGATCAGGGGCTTGTTGATCTCCACAATAGGAAGCGCTAATTTTTTCTTGGGGTTTTTAGCGGACCAATCAAGTGCAATAGGACGAAGATCAAATTCACTTTTGATAGGCCAATAAATACCCACACAACTGGCATCAGTTTCATTTAAAAATTGAGATAGTTTGCTTTCAAGTTCTTCTCGCAGACTCAGATCTTGATGAAGATCGAGTCTCTTGGCGAGTAATTCTTGTCTTAAATGATTTAAAGTTTTCACAAGCTATTCAAAAGTAGAAAAAATAAGGCATGATTAAGGCTATGCTACAACGAAAAACCACAAAATTGATAAATAAACATGTACTACAGAGCTTGGTGCTGATTGCTTTAGCGTCCGCAACAGCAGACTTTAGCCATGCTCAAAAAAAACAAGCATCAAATCAAGTAACGGCCAAGAAAAAATCATCAGATACCAGTTTAAGGTCTGATGACAGAATGTTTCTTGAATTGAGAGAGGCTTCTAAAAATAATGACGCTAACAAGGCCAAAGATTTGGGTCAAAAGCTGTCAAATTATGACATCGCTGATTACGTTACTTATTTTCAAATCAAGCCTCGCCTTTTTGATAAAAGCGGAGCCCCAAGAGCCGAAACAACGGCTGATGATTCAGTGGGTCAGTTCTTAAAAAAATATGCAGGCACTGCTCTTGCTGACAGGCTAAGAAATGATTGGCTGTTGGTTTTAGGAAAGCGCAAAGATTGGTCTAATTTTGATCGTGAGTACGCGCAATTCGTTTTGGATGATGACATTCAGGTGAAGTGTTACGCGCTGCAGTCAAGATTTTCAAAGGGTGAGCCAGTCGCTATGCTCGCCGCAGAAACTAAAAACATCTTATTGGACTCTCGCCATTTTGGTGAGGCGTGCCCAGAAACTGTTAATTTAATTTATCGAGAAGGTGGGTTTTCGAAATACGAAGTTGCCACTTTTTCAAGAATGGCAATAGAGAATAATTTTGAAACCCTTTCCAATCGATTTGATGTAACTGATCCAGTGGCAGATGTTGTTAGAAGTGCCAGAAAATCACCTGAGATAGCTTTTAGAAGCTTCGACAAAAAGACATGGCGCACAAATAAAGAGAACACGGCAGCTGCTTGGGGGAGTGTTGGGCAATATTTTGCAAAGAGGTTAGATCCCAAAGCTATGGAAGTGTTCAGGTTGCAACATGAGCTGGGGCAGCATCACTTGCTCACGCCCGAAACTCAAGAATGGAAGGTCAGGGCTGCACTGCGTGAGGGTGATTGGCAAATAGTCAAAGAGACTATTGAGCACATGACTCCATCAGTCAAGAAGCGAGACCCAGCTTGGACTTATTGGTATGCCAGAGCTCAAAAAGAATTGGGTGATGAGTCATTGGCAAAAGAGGGTTTGCAAGCTTTGGTTGATCAGTACCACTTTTATGGGCAGTTGGCCAGAGAAGACTTGGGCATGAAAATTTATGTCCCTAAGCGTGTGCCGGCTGAAGAAAGCTTGGTTAAGCAGATGTCATCGAATAAAGCCTTTGCAAGAGCTGTGCGCTTTTATGACATGGGTCTTCGTTTTGAGGGCAATAGAGAGTGGAATTGGGAGTTGCGCGGTCTGAGCGATAAGCAATTAATTGCGGTGGCTGAGCACGCTAAACGAATCGGTCTATATGATCGTGCAGTCAATACGGCTGATCGAACAAAGTCTGAACATGACTTCAGTTTGCGCTATCCGACCCCTTTTAAAGAATCTCTTGCTCCAATCGCTAGATCGATTAGCTTGGATACTAATTGGACCTATGGTTTGATCCGTCAAGAGTCACGTTTCATCATGAATGCCCGTTCTCATGTTGGAGCCTCTGGCTTGATGCAGGTGATGCCTGCAACAGCAAAGTATGTGGCGAAAAAAATTGGAATGAACAGTTTTAAGCCAGCTCAATTAGATGATATGAAAGTGAATTTAACTTTGGGTAGTAATTATTTGAATATGGTTTTGCAGGACTTGGATGGCTCATGGGCCTTGGCATCAGCGGCCTATAACGCTGGTCCTCGTAGACCTAAGATGTGGCGTGAAAAATTACCTCGTGCTGTTGAGGGTGCAATTTTTGCAGAAACCATTCCTTTCAATGAAACCAGGGGATATGTCAAAAATGTTTTAGCTAATGCCAGTTATTACACTGCCATGTCTAGCAATAAAACACCATCGCTCAAACAAAATTTGGGGATGGTTTCTCCTAAAAGATCTGTATTGTCGGAATTACCATGAAGAATGACGCAAAAATATTATTGATTGGTGGCAGTGGCTTCATTGGCCAGAAAATAGCCAGTGGATTAAGTGCGCTTGGCCACGTAGTTTTATTGCCAACACGCAGAGCTACATACGCTAAAGAATTATGGGTGTTGCCTAATCTTCAAGTGATTGAAGCCAATATCCACGACCCATCTGTTCTGGCAGATTTGTGCCAACGTTTGGGTCCTGGCGGAGTAGTGATTAACTTGGTGGGTGTTTTGCATGACAAGACAGGCTCACCGTATGGCCCAGGATTTTTAAAAAACCACGTTGAGTTAACTAAAAAAATCATTGCTGCCATGGACTCAGCTAATTTGAAGCGCTACATTCACATGAGTGCTTTGGGTGCCAATAGCTCAGGTGCTTCGATGTATCAGCGCAGCAAGGGTGATGCGGAGAACTTGGTCAAGGCCAGCGATTTAGCTTGGACAATTTTTAGACCGTCTGTGGTGTTTGGTGAAAAAGATAAATTCATCAATCTTTTTGCCTCTTTGCAAAAGTTCGCTCCAGTTTTACCTTTGGGTGGAGCAAGTGTTAAATTTCAGCCAGTGTATGTGTCCGATGTTGCGCAAGCATTTGTGAAATCAATCTCAATGTCAGAAACAATTGGCAGGGTGTTTGATTTGGCTGGACCTCGTGTATACACTTTGGCGGAGTTGGTGAACTTTGCAGGCATGGTGGGCGGCAGAAAAAGTATTGTTATTCCTTTGCCTAAACCATTGGCCTATTTGCAAGCTGGCTTATTAGAAATGATGCCAGGACCTACCTTGATGTCTCGAGATAATTTGGCGTCGATGAGCGAAGACAATGTATTGCCCCCGGGTGCTGAAAATGCTTTGGAAAAAGTATTTGCTATCAACCCACAAGCATTGGATGTGTTGATCAAGTGAAGATTTATGTTGTTGGTGGCGCTATTAGAGATCAGTTGCTGGGATTACCAGTAAAGGATCTTGATTACGTTGTTGTTGGCGCAAGCCCTGAGCAAATGCTAGCGCAAGGTTTCACGCCTGTTGGACAAGACTTCCCAGTATTTTTACATCCCGTTACGCATGCAGAATATGCCTTGGCTAGAACCGAACGAAAAGTGGCGCCTGGATACAAGGGCTTTGTCTTTCATGCAGACCCAGAGGTGACATTAGAGCAAGATTTGGCAAGACGTGATTTGACCATCAACGCAATGGCCAAAGAGGCTGACGCAAATGGTCAGCCAGTCGGTGATGTGATTGATCCTTATGGCGGTCAACAAGATATCAGCAATAAATTATTCAGACATATTGGGCCTGCCTTCAGTGAAGACCCGGTGCGACTATTGCGCATTGCAAGATTCGCTGCGCGCTTTTCTGATTTTTCAATCGAGCCCGCCACGCTCATCTTGCTCAAGAAAATTCATTCGAGTGGCGAACTCAATGCTTTAGTTAAGGAAAGAGTTTGGCAAGAAATCTCTAAGGGCT
>JAGVCB010000225.1 GCA_020059445.1 Polynucleobacter sp.
ATTCATGACCAACAATATGTTGTTACTTGTTTTAGTTATGAACTGGGCGAATATCTCTTAGGATTGACTCCAAAAAAATCAAAGACCCCCTGGGTACAAGCTTGGGTATTCAAGGGTGTTCAAAAGCTCAGTAAAGAAGAAGTGAGTCAGTGGCTCAGGGCTCAGATCAATCAAGTGGTCGATGCTCCAGAGATTCATAAGCCAACTTCTAGCATCACACAACAACAATTTGTGGGTGATATTGACAAGATCCAGGAATGGATCAAAGCTGGTGAAACCTATCAAGTCAATCACACCTATCGCATCCAAGGTGCATTAAGTGGCTCACCATTAGCTGCTTACGAGATACTCAGACAAAAGCAGCCTGGTCCCTATGGCGCCTATATTCAGCACGCCAATGGCTGGGTCTTGTCATGCTCACCTGAATGGTTTTTGCAAAAGGATGGCAATACCTTGATGACCAAGCCCATGAAAGGGACTGCTAAGCTTGGTGAGAGCAGTTCTGAAGAGCTTCATGATGACGCAAAAAATCGTGCGGAGAATGTCATGATTGTTGATTTACTCAGAAATGATTTAAGCAAAATATCATTGCCCGGCTCCGTCAAAGTTCCGCACTTATTTGAAGTTCAACAGCACGGTGATGTTTTACAAATGACATCCACCATCAGTTCAACATCCAAAGAAAATTTAAGACTCAAAGAATTACTCCAAGCAATTTTTCCTTGTGGCTCGGTGACGGGTGCACCCAAGAAGAGAACCATGGAATTGATTCAAGAACTAGAGTCAGAGCCTAGGAATCTCTACTGTGGAGCCATTGCATGGTTTGATCCAAGCTCACAAGCGGGTTTGGGCAATCTTGGTATGAGTGTTGTGATCAGAACCTTGGAGCTTGAAAAAACCCAGCATTTTCAAATGGGAGTTGGCGGTGGTGTCACGATTGATTCCGAGAGTGCCGATGAATGGCATGAGTGCCAAACCAAAGCTGGATTTTTATATGCTTTACAAAAACAAGCAGAACCTATTGGATTATTTGAAACGATACGCATAGAGAATGGACAAGCTTGTCATCTTGAGAGACACCTTGATCGCATCTCTCAATCTTCTGAAGAGTTGAAAATCAAGTTCGATTTAAACAGAGCAAAAAGCTTGATTCAAGAAGCTTGCTCGTCACTGGATAAGCAATCAATTTACAGACTTCGCTTAGATCTTTCAGCCGAGGGACTTCTCAGCGTTAAAACTGCCGTAATTCAGAACATTCAACCAGGCCCCATCCTTTGGGCCAGCGATCTTTTGGAAACTGATACAACAATGTTCTCCACTGATCAATTATTGGGCCATAAAGTGACACGTCGCAAGCTGTATGACCAAGCATGGCTGGCCGCTGAAAAATTGGGTTCCTTCGATGCTTTGTTTATCAATGAACAAGGATTTGTGACCGAAGGTGGCAGATCTAATGTCTTTATCAAAAAAGGCAATCAATGGTTAACACCTCCTCTGGCATCAGGATGCTTGCCAGGCGTGATGAGATCAATGGTACTGAGCGATAAAAAATATCAGGCTATTGAACAGAACATTACGCCTGCTGACGTCTTGAGTGCCGAGGAAGTGATTTTCACCAACGCTTTGCGTGGCATCGTGCAAACCACAAATTAAACGATAATGGCGAAATGAAATATTGCCCAAAATGCGGTTCAGCTGTGACTTTGCAAACTCCCGTGGATGACACACGTGAGAGGCACGTTTGTTCAGGATGCAAAACCATTCATTATGAAAATCCTCGCAATGTCGTTGGCACGATACCTGTTTGGCAAGATAAAGTTCTTCTGTGTAAACGAGCCATACATCCTCGCCTTGGATACTGGACATTGCCCGCTGGCTTTTTAGAAGTTGGAGAAAGCACTGAAACTGGTGCCATGAGAGAAACCCAAGAGGAAGCTGGCGCTATCGTTGAAATTGGCCCTCTGTTTTCTTTATTGAATGTGACTCACGTAGAACAGGTTCACTTGTTCTACTTAGCTGAGCTCATTGAACCCAAGTATCAGGCTGGAGTTGAGAGTCTAGAGGTTGAACTCTTTGCCGAAGAAGATATTCCTTGGAATGAACTGGCCTTTCCAACAGTTCGAAAAACACTTGAATGGTATTTTCAAGATAAAAAGTTAGGTCGCCTTAATGAGGCAGATAAGCTCCCAACTCACCTGGATGATGTTGGCTACGATGAACGCATTGATCGGAAGTATTGATCAACATGGGTCTGTCTTGGCTCAAACCAAATGATCCGTTTCCGTCACCTTGGAGTGATGCTGATCAAGATCCTGAAGTTCCCGGCTTATTAGCCATCAGCGAGGATATCAGCGCTGAACAATTATTGCGCGCTTATCAACAAGGTATTTTTCCGTGGTACTCCGATGGGCAACCCATTTTGTGGTGGTCACCCAACCCCAGGATGGTACTTAGACCCCAAAATTTCAAAGTCAGTAAAAATTTCAAAAAAGAAATTAAAAATGTTTTGATAGACCAAGATTGGGAAGTAAAGGTCGATGAAGATTTTCATGAAACCATTCTGTCCTGTGCAACACAGGCAAGATCAGGCCAAGATGGTACCTGGATCACACACGCGATCATGCATGCTTATGGCCAAATACACGAGCAAGGACACGCGCACAGCGTTGAAGTTTTTCATCAAGGTCAACGGGTTGGGGGTTTGTATTGCGTTAATTTGGGGAAAATGGTGTTTGGTGAATCCATGTTTTCTAAAAAGACAGGGGCCTCTAAAATCGCCTTAGCTAGTCTCTCTGCATGGGCACTTGCCCAAGACATCGAGATGATTGACTGTCAGCAAGAAACAGCCCATCTAAGCTCAATGGGCGGAAGCCCCATTCCACGGCATGAATTTTTAAATCATGTGCGCGAGAAAACTACTGCAATTAATCCCGTTTGGAGTTTTAATAAGAGTGTTTTGCAACATTGGCTAAGCCAACCAGCATGAGTAAATTAAAAGAACTCCCCTTCACCACCCTTCAGTTCTATGCAACTGCTCCCTATGAGTGTAGTTACTTAGCTCATCATCAGGCTCGCTCTCAAGTAGCAACACCAACACATTTGATTCATGCCGATGTTTACGGTGAATTGGTTGCCAGTGGTTTTCGTCGCAGCGGTTTGTACACCTATCGACCTTACTGTGATGGTTGCAAAGCATGTATTGCGTGTCGTGTTGACATTGAACGCTTCAAACCAAAACGCTACCAACAGCGCGCATTTAAAAAACATCAAAATCTTGAAATAAAAATTGGTCATCTGGAATTTTTCCAAGAACACTATGATCTTTATATGTCCTACCAACACGATCGTCATCTTCACGGTGGTATGGATGGTGATGATCAAGATCAGTACAAACAATTTTTACTGCAAAGTAAAGTGAATAGTCGTTTGATTGAATTCAGAGATGGTCCTCATGGTGAAGAACCTGGTAAGTTAAGAATTGTCAGCATCATCGATGTGGTTCAAAGTGGCTTATCGTCCGTTTACACCTTTTTTGATACCAGCAATCAAAATGCCAGTTATGGAACTTTCACCATCATGTGGCAAATAGAGCAAACCAGGAAACTTCATCTGCCTTACTTGTACTTGGGCTACTACATCAAAGAAAGCCCTAAAATGTCGTACAAAGCACAATTCGAGCCATTAGAAGTTTTGGTCGATGATGTCTGGCAACGCCATTAATAACCTTAAGATCTAACACTGATGAATCTCTACCCTCTCGTCAAGCCCTGTTTATTTGCCATGGATGCGGAACGTGCGCATAACTTGACTTTGAACACCCTCGATATAGTTCATGCACTTGGTTTGGGTTTTTTAGCGCAAGAAAAGATTGCTCGCGATGAGCGAATTTTTTGTGGCTTGAGAATACCTAATCCAATTGGTCTAGCGGCAGGACTAGATAAAGACGGTAAACACATCGATGCCTTAGCTGATTTAGGTTTTGGCTTTATTGAGATTGGCACTGTGACACCCAAAGCACAAGCTGGCAATCCATTACCCAGAATGTTTCGCCTGCCAGAGGTATCAGGCCTGATCAATCGCATGGGTTTTAACAATGATGGCGTTGATGCATGCGTTGCACGCGTCAAGCAATCAGATTTTTGGCAAAGCGGTGGCATCCTCGGTTTGAACATTGGTAAAAATGCCACAACACCGATTGAATCAGCCGCTGATGACTATCTGCTTTGCATGAGAAAGGTGTACGACATCGCCTCATATATCACCGTCAATATTTCCTCACCCAACACCAAGAATTTAAGACAGTTACAAGGTGCAGATGAATTAAGTTCATTGTTAAGCGCCATTGCAGAAGAAAAAAAGGTGCTGAGTGATTTGCACAAGAAAGAAGTGCCGCTGTTCCTAAAAATTGCCCCTGATTTAGATATAGAGCAGATTCAGACCATTGCAGAATTGCTGATCAAGTACAAGATTGATGCTGTGATTGCGACCAACACCACCATCGCTCGTGACGCTGTTGCGCACCTGGCTCATGGCAGTGAAGCTGGCGGCCTTTCTGGTGCACCAGTGAAACAATCATCCGACCACGTTATCCAAGAACTGTACCGCACCCTTCAGGGTCAGCTACCGATCATTGGTGTGGGCGGCATCATGTCTGGCCAGGATGCCAAAGACAAGATCGATGCCGGTGCCAGCTTGGTTCAGCTCTACAGTGGCTTGATCTATAAAGGTCCTAAACTGGTTTCTGACTGTGCCAAATCTCTAAAAGGTGTTTTTTAAGTCTCTCTTTTCATAATGTGCAATTTGGCAGATTTAGAGCTAAAATAGCAACATGACAAGCCGAACAGCTATCCAGGTTTTGGACCGCATGATGAGTCTTCTGGATGCCCTCGCAGATAGTGATGAAGCCCAGAGTCTAAAAAGACTGTCTGAGCTCACCGGCTTGCACCCTTCAACGGCCCATCGAATTTTGAATGACATGGTTGCCTGCCGCCTAGTTGAGCGCGCAGACAGCGGCACTTATCGTTTGGGACTCAAACTCCTGGAATTAGGTAATTTGGTGAAGGCCCGACTTTCCGTCAGAGATGCGGCTCAATTACCGATGAGAGCTTTGCATAAACTCACTGGCCAAACAGTCAATTTATCTGTGCGCCAAGGAGATGAAATTGTTTACATTGATCGCGCTTACAGCGAGCGATCAGGCATGCAAGTAGTCCGAGCCATTGGTGGCAGAGCCCCACTGCATTTAACGTCAGTAGGCAAACTGTTTTTAGCTGATGATGACTCTGTAAAGCTGAAAAATTATGTCAACAAAACTGGCTTGAATGGCCATACTCAAAACAGTATTAACGATCTTGCTCAACTTGAAAAAGAATTGGATTTGGTTAAAAACGTTGGGCATGCCAGGGACGATGAAGAACTAGAGTTGGGTGTGAGCTGCATGGCCGCCGCCATTTTGGATGACACGGGCAAGTTAGTCGCTGGCTTATCTCTATCAGCGCCTACTGAGCGTATGCAAGATGAATGGCTTAAATCACTCAAAGATACTGCGATGCAAATATCAAAAAGCTTGGGCTACAAACCAAGCCTTAAGTCCTGATTAAATCTGCTTAAAGCTTTCTTAAAGCATCTAGACTAGGGTTTTCTTCTAACCATTTTCTAACACGAACAGCGTCAGCGAAACGAGATTGTGTGCCCACAGAATCAAGAAATACCATCACAACATCACGGCCAACAACTTTGGCTTGCATCACTAAACAGCGACCTGCAGCAGAGATATAACCAGTCTTTTGTAAACCAATATCCATGTCACTGGTTCTTACTAAACGATTGGTGTTAACAAACTTTTGTAAACGCTTACCAATCATGATGTTGTAGTCAGGCCTGGTTGAGAACTCTCTAATTACTTTGTGTTGATATGTTGCCTCAACTAATCGAGTCAAGTCTTCCGGACTGGAAACATTTTCACTCGAGAGGCCTGTGGGGTCTGCAAATTTGGATTGAGTCATACCAAGTAACTGTGCTTTGGCATTCATAGCATCTATAAAGGCTGGGATGCCGCCTGGATAATTTCTGCCTAAGGCATATGCCGCCCTATTTTCAGAGGACATTAACGCTAAGATCAGTGCTTGCTCACGCGTCATCTTTGCGCCCTTCAACACTCGTGAGCGAGTTCGACCAGGGTAAGCATTAACGTCTGCTTGCTCAATCACGATAGTTTCATCTAACGGTTGTTGAGCTTCTAAAACAACCAAAGATGTCATTAATTTGGTGATTGAAGCAATGGGTAATGCTGCATGAGCATTTTTCTCAAACAACACTTCATGTGTTTGACGATCCACAATTAAAGCAACGCTTGATTTTAAATTAAGGTCATCTCGATTACCGCGAAGTCCCATGGCTGCTGCGAAAGATGGTCGTCTTTCACCCTGAACTTTTTTTGACTTGGCGCGAGTAGTTGATGTTCTGACTTGTTTTTGTTTTTTGGGGGCCACTTTTTTCTTGACCGCCTGCTGTGTGCTTTGTTTTGTTTGTTTGTTTGTTGTGTTTTGTGCAAAAGACACTTGTGCTCCAAGCAACAAAGAACTGCTCAATAAACCTACTATCAGTTTACGCAACAAATTACTTCTAAATATCATCAGTCTCTTCTAAGCCATTAAATCAGCTAGTTTTAGTGAATAAATGACATGATAAGGTATTACTTATGTAATGAGGCTTTATTCACCATTAAAACAGCCCCCATGGTCAGAGCTATCCCTAGACAAATCAACCATGTAATGGGCTCATCAAATAAGAGCCATGCCATCAATGCTGTGGTGGGAGGAGTCAAATACATCAAACTGGTGACCCTGGTGGCTGCTCCATGACGGATCATCACAAATAACAAAGAGCTGGCGCCTATTGATAAAGCAAATATGGCCCACAATAAAGAAAATACCAATTCTGGAACCCAAGCAATTTCTCTGGTTTCAAACATCATCATGAGTGGCGCACAAACAACTGCTGAAGCAGCGAATTGAATCACGGAGCCCGTGCGCAAATCAAACTGAGGGCAATACTTTTTTTGATACAGAGTTCCGGCTGTGATTGATATCAAAGCAATGATGATGAAAATAAAACTTAAATCACTGAAGCCAATCATGACAATCTTGGCCCAAACAACTAAGCCAACTCCCAATAGTCCGATCACCAAGCCAAGCCACTGAACCGGTCTAACTCTCTCAGCAACCCAAGATGCTAACAAGGCAGTCAGAATTGGTTGAAGCCCGACAATCAAAGCTGTTAATCCTGCAGACATCCCTTCGCGAACGGCGGCCCATACACCACCCAAATAGCCTGCTTGTAGGAGTATGCCGGCAATCGCAATGTGGATG
>JAGVCB010000130.1 GCA_020059445.1 Polynucleobacter sp.
TCGATTCGTTGATCATGGCGACCATGCCTTGCTGATGAAGGAATGCGGTCTTGATGCCGCCGGTATACATAAATCGATTGCAAATAAGCTGGGAATTTCAGTGAAACAACAAGCTGAGTAAAATTGCAGGAAAATACAACTATGAATGACATCAACGCATCTTTTCTAAAAACATCGGTCATGCCGGATGTTCAGTCTGCAGTCGATAATCGCAATATTGTGATTAATCGTGTGGGTATACGTGGTGTACGCCATCCTATTCAAGTGAAGACAGAATCAGGTATCCAACCTAGCGTTGCCATGATTGATTTAGATGTTTTGTTGCCGGCAGATAAAAAGGGTACACACATGTCCCGCTTCATCGCATTGTTGCAAGACAGCCATGCGCCATTGAATGCCCAAGAAATGCGTTTGATGATTGGTAAAATGTTGCCTTTGCTTGAAGCGCAGGCTGGTCAGATTTCTCTCAAATACACTCATTTCATCAATAAAACAGCACCTATCTCAGGCGTGCAGAGTTTGCTTGATTACGATGTGACTTGGATTGCCAACGCTAAAAATGTGAATGGCCAAGTGGAGGTAGATTTGAAGCTTCAGGCTGTTGTGCCTGTCACAAGCTTGTGCCCATGTTCAAAAGAGATTTCTGAGTACGGTGCTCATAATCAACGTTCACACATCACGATGAATGTAACTTTGCAAAAAGAAGTTGATTTAAGTATTGAAGATTTGGTCAGAATCGCCGAAGCCGAGGCTTCATGTGAATTGTGGGGCTTATTAAAGCGCCCTGATGAAAAGTATGTTACCGAGAGGGCTTACGACAATCCAAAGTTTGTTGAAGACTTGGTGCGTGATGTTGCGGGTCGCTTAAAGGCAGATGCAAGAATCAAATCGTTTGTTGTTGAAGCTGAGAACTTTGAGTCGATTCACAATCACAGTGCTTACGCACTGATTCAGTCAGACTAAATCATCCAGAGGCCATCTAGGCTTCACGTCAAATCCCCAATGTTTCTTTGCAAGTTCGGGATTTTTCTTTAGACGCATAGCTCCAGCAAACGCAATCATGGCACCGTTGTCGGTGCACAAATGCATGGGTGGGTAATGAACTGAAAATCCTTCTTTAACGCAAGACTGCCCCAAGGATTTTCTCAGTTGCTCATTAGCACCAACTCCACCAGCCACTACCAAAGTTGTTAAACCGGTTTGCTTTAAAGCATTGATTGATTTGCTGACCAATACTTCAACGATCGCATCAACAAATCCTCTGGCAACATCAGCTTTGGCAGAGTCACTCAATGGACCATGATTGGCGGCAGTCAATTTTTTAACTTGGGTCAGCACCGATGTTTTTAGGCCAGCAAATGAAAAATCTAAATCACCAGAATGTTTCATGGGTCTCGGAAATTGATGAGTGCTTGGATTACCAGCTTTAGCTAAATTTGAAACAGCTGGTCCACCGGGATAATTCAAGCCCAACATCTTGGCTGTTTTATCAAAGGCTTCGCCTGCTGCATCGTCGAGTGTTTCTCCAAGAATCGTATATTCGCCCACCCCAGTGACTTTCATGAGTTGCGTGTGCCCACCTGAGACCAACAGGGCCACGAATGGAAACTGAATATTGGCATCATCGGCCAAGAGGGGTGAAAGTAGGTGACCTTCGAGGTGGTGAATACCCAAAACGGGTTTATTCAGGGCCAAGGCCATGCCTTTTGCCACTGATGCGCCCACCAAAAGGGCCCCAGCCAAGCCCGGACCTTGGGTAAAAGCGATCGCATCGATGTCATTGATACCTCCAGGGGTCTCTTTAAGTACCTGATTTATAAGAGGTATTATTCTTTTGATGTGATCCCGAGAGGCTAATTCGGGTACTACGCCACCATAATCGATGTGCATGGCGATTTGTGAGTACAGGGCTTGGCCTAATAAGCCCATCCCAGCAGGCTTCCCAGCCTCCCAGGGGGCTGTATCGACAATTGCCACACCTGTTTCATCACAAGAAGTTTCTATACCAAGTACTCGCATGACTGTATTTTGCCGTGCTACAATCTCGTTTTACAGTTTTTTCTGACTTTTTTTCAGATCCTATTTAGAGAACTACAGCATGACAACTATCCGCTTACGCGAAAACGAACCTTTTGAAGTAGCACTGCGCCGTTTCAAGCGCACCATCGAGAAGAACGGTCTTTTGACTGAGTTACGTGCTCGTGAGTTCTACGAAAAGCCAACAGCTGAGCGCAAGCGCTTGAAAGCTGCTGCTGCTAAACGCCATTACAAGCGTATTCGCAGCCAGATGTTGCCTAAGAAAATGTATTAATTTTTTCTCAGGCTGGATTTCTAGCCTTGGGATAAGACAAACCCACTGACGGTTATCCCGCAGTGGGTTTTTTCATTTGAGGAGTAAAGATGAGCTTAAAAGACCAAATCACAGAAGATATGAAAAATGCCATGCGCGCAAAAGATACTGCTCGCTTGGGAACCATCCGTTTGTTGCTGGCTGCCATGAAGCAAAAAGAAGTGGATGAGCGCATTGAATTGGATGATGGCGCAGTGGTTGCCATCATTGAAAAACTGATCAAGCAACGTAAAGATTCTATTTCTCAATTTCAGACGGCCAAGCGTGATGACCTGGTGGCGATTGAAAATGCTGAATTGATTGTTTTGCAGGCTTATATGCCTGAGCAAATGTCTGAAGCTGAAGTGGCTGCAGTTGTTGCAAAAGCAGTGGCTGAAGTTGGCGCGACTGGGCCGCAAGATATGGGCAAGGTCATGGGTCTTGTTAAGTCACAATTGGCAGGTAAAGCCGACATGGGTGTTGTCTCTGCTCAAGTGAAAGCTGCTTTAACAAAATAAAGAATTATCCTAGACTAGCAACATGATTCCTCAATCCTTCATTGCTGATTTATTAAATCGCATCGATATCGTCGAGGTTGTTGGACGTCATGTGACATTGAAAAAAGCGGGCGCAAACTTTCAGGGTTTGTGCCCCTTTCATAACGAGAAGTCTCCATCCTTCAGTGTTTCTCCAACCAAACAGTTTTATCACTGCTTTGGTTGTGGTGCTCATGGCTCTGCCATCAGCTTTCTAATGGAGCATTCAGGACTGACCTATGTAGATTCCATTGAAGAATTAGCAAGATCTGCTGGCTTGACCGTGCCACGTGAAGAGCGAAGACCACAAGACCTTGCTAAACAACAGCAAGCGATTGCTCTCAGTGAAGTCATGTCGCCAGCTGCTGATTGGTACAAACAGCAACTGAAACAAAACAAGCGCGCCATTGATTACTTAAAAGGTCGTGGCTTGAATGGAGAAATTGCCAAGCGATTTAACTTGGGCTACGCACCAGAATCTTGGCAAGGATTGGAAGCTATTTTTGGTTCATATTCTCAAGACTCAATCGCCAATGTTCTGGTTGAAGCCGGATTGATTATTCAGTCGGAAGCAAAACGCTATGACCGCTTTCGTGATCGAATCATGTTTCCGATTCGCAACCCCAAGGGGCAGGTAATTGCATTTGGCGGCCGTATCTTGGATGCGGGCGAGCCTAAATATTTAAATTCCCCAGAAACACCCTTGTTCTCGAAGGGCAATACTTTGTATGGCTTATTTGAAGCACGACAAGCCATCAGAGACAAGGGCTATGTGATTGTTTGTGAAGGCTATATGGATGTGGTGGCGCTCGCTCAATTGGGTTTTGCCAATGGTGTGGCCACTTTGGGTACAGCGTGTACCGCCAATCACGTCAGAGCTTTGATGCGCCAAACTGATCGCATTATTTTTTCATTCGACGGGGATGCTGCAGGTCAGCGAGCTGCGAAGAGAGCCCTTGAGGCTTGTTTGCCGATGATGGCAGATGACAAAGAAATTAAATTCTTATTTTTACCAGCGGAGCATGATCCTGATAGTTATGTCAGAGAGCGTGGTGCTCCGGCGTTTGAAGAAGCTATTCGCCAAGCGATGCCGCTATCTTCATTTTTGATTCAGGTGGCCAATGAAGGGCACGATTGGAATACGCCCGAAGGAAGAGCTCAAACGCAACACGCAGCCAAGCCACTGTTGTTGTCGATGCCTGCGAT
The DNA here is from genome assembly GCA_020059445.1 of Polynucleobacter sp. Lineage (GTDB taxonomy): Bacteria > Pseudomonadota > Gammaproteobacteria > Burkholderiales > Burkholderiaceae > Polynucleobacter. The sequence goes on from JAGVCB010000130.1 coordinate 4,072, forward strand.
TGCATTAAGAGCTCAATTGATCCGTGAGTTAGCACAAAGAATTGGCATCACTCCCGCAGAGCTGGAATCATTTTGTGGATTCAAGCCTGTAGTTGAGCCAAAACAAATGACACCAGTCAGTAACACTGGAAACGATAAATACATGAATGCTGGTTCTAATGGTAAAAAACCATGGACCAAGAAGGCAACCATTCCAGCCGGCCCGCCCCCCACGGCGCCAACAGATTTGGCAGAACAAATCTTAAGAATTCTTTTGCA
>JAGVCB010000026.1 GCA_020059445.1 Polynucleobacter sp.
CACGGTTGTTGAGCAGCCTCCTCCATTGGAACCAGTCATTGCAGAACCTGAAGAAGAGGTTCAAGCAGAAAAACTGCCTGTAAAAAATAAGCGCAAAAAGATCATGGTGATTGCTGGGCTGATCCTGGTTTCAATCGTCATTGCTGCTGGATCATATCTGGCCTGGAATGCCTATCAAGATCAAAAAGAAAGCGCGCTTGCGGCTGTTTTAAAAATCCAGCAAGAAAAAGAAGAGCAAGCGCAGGCTTTATTAGCGCAAGAGGAAGAGGCAAGAATAGCCGCTGAAGCCGAGGAGGCAGACAGAACTGCTGAGGAGACCAGAGCCTTTGAAGAATCCGTAGCCCTAGAGCAAAAAAGACTACTTCAGAAAAAACAGCAATTAGCCCAAGCTAAAAAATTATTGCCCGAAAATTGTGTTGACCAACAAGCTTGCATGTCTAGTATGTTGAATTCGGTAACCAAATTAGATCTCAATTCAGTTGAAATAGCAGCCTCAAGAATATCTAGTCTGAGTAAAGTGAGGCCGGGTGATATTGGTGCGGCATGGGGCCTGAACCAACAAGGCATTGCAGAAGCAAAAAATAAAAACAACTTACAAGCAATTAAGTTATTCAGGCAAGCCATTCATGCGGACCCTGCGTCGATGGCCATTCATCTAAATCTTGTGGACACATTATTTGAGGAAAACTTGATTGATGAAGCTCACAAAGCGCTTGTACAAATTATTTCAATCAATCCACGGTTAACCTATGCCTGGCGCCAGCTAGCCAGATGCTATGCCGATAAAAATCAAACAGAAATGGCGGTCAATGCGCTTGTTATTGGGTATCAATTTGCTCCAGATAAACAAGGGATGTTGACTCACTATGAAAACGTCACTCAACAGTCACAAGTGGGCATCAACTTAAGAATTATCTACTTATCAGCCATCAAAAAAATTAGAACTCTATAACCTTTTCAATAGTTACCATGATTACCCATGCAGATCTTAAAAATTATGGAATGGCGGTCGTAACAGAAAACTTAAAAGATGATGGCATCGCTCACTACATCAAGATTTTAAAAATTGAGATTTCAGATGCCCATGCGCTCGTGAATGAAGGCATCAATGAGGCTAATAATAATCAGTTTGATAATGCATTAAAAAAATTCGAAGAGGCCCTTAAAGAAAATCCCAGTGACTTTGATGCTCTCCTCCGCGCAGCATTTATTTATGAATTTAATAAAAATCATGATCAGGCGATTGCCTATTATCAAAAAATCGTTCAAGTTCAGCCAAATGAACCCTATCTCCAGCTACGAATTTCAGCCAATTACTATTACTTAAAGCAATACCATGCTGCACTAGCCTGCACTCGCACAGCCTTGGCCATGAAACCAAATTTTGCAGATGCATTTTTTAATCAGGGTTTGTGCTTTTATGAATTATGCAGATTTGATGACGCTCTTAAAAGTTACGGTCAATCATTAGCCATCAGATCCAATCACTTTGGCACTATATTTAATATTGGCATGTGCTTACAGGTTCTTAATAATTACAGTGAAGCCATTGAAAGCTACACAAAAGCAATCAAAATTAAACCAAAAGAACCTGATGCTTACTTTAATCGTGGGCTGTGCTTTCACAATCTAGGCAATTTTGACAAGGCCATCAAGGATTATGAAATAGTTCTGGACATTAATAAGACATAAAACCCATAAAGCTAAGCGACAGCATGGTCAATCTGTTTAGCGGCCCACATCCGTCTTATTGATGGGCTGAGCTATGACTTGCGCTGGGCTTGGGGCCAATGACTGCGTTACCGGTTGAGCTACCTTTTCAACAGGGTCAACAACTACCTGCGAAGGCATTGAGTCTAAATTTTCATCACTCATGATGACTACTGGCTCTTTTTTGAGAATACCAATATCAGTCATAGCAATCATGCCAAATTTAGAAATTTCTGAAGAGTAAAAAAATACAGTCGCTAGAATAGCTGCGCCAAATAGGCTAGCAAACATAAGAACGGACGATGACTTTGATTTTTTATTACCGGGGATATCAGTCGATACTTTAGGATCCACAGATGAAATCAGAATCTCGTTAAAAGGTATTTTTTCATTTGAACCAGAAGATTTTTCATATATACCAATAATCTTATCTATTTCGTTGATGATATTGTTTGAATTATCTGGATTAATATTGCTGGCCCTAGGCGGTTTACTCTCAACTTTTGGTGTTATTTGAGTCAAATTAACATCAGGCAGACTTGATTGAATTTGCTCTAACAGATTGTCGTTAAACAGAGATGCTTCTTTAACGACTAAATAATCTTCATCCCGCAACTTAAGATAGGCGCCAATTTTTCTTGCAACTTGCACCTTGATTGCAAAACTGTAAAACGAGTCAGAACCGCCATTTTCAATTTGGCCCAACATTTTTTCTGAAATACAGCAAATGTTGACTATATGACTCACCGAGTAACGTTGTTGTTTTCTGACGAAAGCAATAACGTCTCCGCGGATGTCAATAACGTCTGCTGTGTGAATATTTTTGAACATAATACCGAATTAAATTAGCTTATGATTCTGATTATTAATGACAAAAAAGTATTAATCAATTGAATAATGCTATTTGTATTTAATATTTTTTTTACTGCTTAATTTTGTAAGACAAAATCTTACAAAAAAAACAGCTTAAAAGTTTTTTCTCAATCTTTATACTTGTTGAATCGATTATTTATGACGAGTCTTTCATGTTTGGTTCAAATAAAAAACACGGTTTACTTAAGCCAGAGTTAGAGTCTTTTGACACCATCATTGATAAGACAACTACCATCCATGGACGTCTTTCAATCGAGGGTTCAATCCGTGTAGATGGCACTGTCATGGGAAATATTGAATGTACCAGTGAAAGTGAAAATGAAAACATCACTGTTGCAATTGGTGTAACAGGAAAAATTAACGGTGACATCAGAGCCTTCAGAGTTCTTGTGGCCGGTAAGGTAGAAGGCAATATTTACGCATCTGAAAAAGTCGAGCTTCACGATTCAGCCATTGTGATTGGTGACATCACTTACAACCAATTAGGGATTGAACATGGGGCAGAAGTGCTTGGGCTGATGATTAAAAAAGTAGACTCAAAAAAACAGATTAACCATGCCTCTACCTTGATCAAAAAAATTCAAGAAACCAGTTTTAAAAATAGTTAACCAACCGCACAAGAAAGAAAAATATGTCAAGTGATAATCAAAATGGATGTTTAACTGTCGGTGAAGGCGTAACACTGAAAGGAAACTTCGTGGTTCCTGATATTGCCTCCATCTCTGGAACAATCGAAGGCGACTTAACTGCTAGAGAGATTTTGATAGGCCCAACAGGCGTTCTCAAAGGCAACATCGTTGCTGAAATCATCGATATTCGAGGTGAAGCTTATGAAAACATCTCCGCCAAGAAATCTTTATTTATTCGCTCTTCTGGCAGAGTGACAGGTAATGTTGAATTCTCTGAAATTGAAGTTGAAAAAGGTGGCAATCTACAAGGCAGCCTCACAAAAATTAACGCTTCATCTTAAGTTTATTTATTAAGAGACCTAATATGTTTAATCGAAAACCAAATCAAACAGATTCTGATGATAATGGCACGTCCGTGGATAACGAATATATGAACGATTCAGTAAATCAAGATCAAGAAGACCTAGAGACAGTTACCGAACAACAAGTCAGATCTGTTCTACCTGAAATGACGAAGCCTTCTGTGATCAGTGAAGGCTTTGAGTTCACAGGTGACGTTAATTTCCAGGGCACATTGAATGTGGATGGCACACTCAGCGGAAGTATTAATGTGCAAAATCTTATGATAGGTAGTAGTGGAAAAGTTAATGGCTCAATTAAAGCTAACACCATCCAAGTTCGGGGATCATTCACTGGGGATGCTACTTGCCAAGACTTAACGATTGGCGGTCAAGCCAACGTTAATGCAAAGATCAATTACTCATCACTCACCATTCAAAGGGGTGCGATGATTCAGGGTGAATTAATAAAGTCATAATTCTTTTATAAAATTAACAAGGTTAGCGAACTTTGGCTAACCTTTTTTCTCGATCAATACATCACCCATCAAAACTAAAAGAGCAAAGGTTGCACATTAGTTAGAATATCTTAGCTAGGTAAAAATTTTTGAGATACAGATCAAAATATTTGCTGCAGACTGTTTATTTCCTCAAACTTTTTAAATATATTTGGTAGATTCAACTACGAAGTGCAACTTTGATCAACCGGGATTAG
>JAGVCB010000049.1 GCA_020059445.1 Polynucleobacter sp.
CGCACCTGTGAAATCTGCTGCGAAGGCTGTTGTTACTGTTGAAAGTGCAATCGCACCAGCAACCAATGATTTTGTAAATAATGCTTTCATAAAGTTTCCTTATTCAATGACGCACGACGCGACATGAGGGACTTTACCTAGCGTATATGAAAGTTTTGTGACATCTTGAGAGATTCTCGTTAATCAACTAGATTACAATAAGCATATAAAAATCATATACTTAAATTTAAAATATTCATGAGACTCAAGTAAAACATGCCCTTTAAAGGGCATGTTTATTACAAGCAAAAGACAGTTTTTACATGCCTTTGAAAGCTTTATCAGGCTTTATCAGGTGCCCAACGGTTTACCAGTGCCACCAAGCTCAACATCACTGGCACTTCAACCAAGACACCCACCACAGTGGCTAAAGCTGCCCCCGAGTTCAAGCCAAAGAGCGAGATGGCTACAGCCACAGCCAATTCAAAGAAGTTAGAGGTACCAATCAAACAGGCAGGGCCTGCCACTTGATGAGGCAACTTCAATAACTTGGCACCCCAATAAGTGATAAAGAAAATGCCATAGGTTTGAATGATCAATGGTATTGCAATCAAGCCAATCACCAAAGGTTTATCAATGATGGTTTGAGCCTGGAATCCAAACAACAAAACCACAGTTGAAATCAAACCAAGGATTGAGGCTGGTTTAATACTCGCCACAAACTGACTCACTGCATCAGCAGATTTCTTTTGCAACAAACTTCTTGTTAAAACTCCCGCAATCAAAGGAAGAACAACATACAAAAGTGTTGAGAGTACCAAGGTCTCCCAAGGCACAGTGACATTAGTCACACCCAATAAGAAGGCAGCGATCGGTGCGAAGGCCACCACCATGATGAGGTCATTGATTGAAACTTGCACCAAGGTGTAGCTAGGATCTCCTTTGACCAATTGACTCCAAACAAACACCATGGCGGTGCACGGGGCCACACCTAACAAGATCATGCCCGCGATGTACTCTGAAGCTTCTTGAGGATTAACCAAGCCAGCAAAAATATACTCAAAAAACAAAACACCCAACACTGCCATCGTGAATGGCTTGACCAACCAGTTAATGATGATGGTCAAAAACAATCCAGCCGGTTTTTTACCCACATCTTTGACCGCTGACCAGTCAATTTGAACCATCATTGGGTAAATCATGACCCAAATGAGAATGGCCACGATCAAATTAACGTTGGCAAATTCCAAACCTGCAATGACTTGGAACACTCCAGGAATCGACAAACCCAGAACCACGCCTAAAACGATGGCCAAGGCCACCCAAACTGTTAAGTAACGCTCAAATAAACCCATGGTGTTTCTTTCTTTTTGTTTTGCTTGTTTTGATCTTAGTTCTCTGTATTTGATATTTAATTTTTTGGCAATTACTTAACTTCTGCAAGTTTCTTAAGTTCTGCCTGAATGGTCATGCCGTCTAATTTTTCAAGTGGCATCGCCGCCAAAAGATCCATGCGTTTTTTTAAACCATACATCACTGCTTTGAATGCTTGTCTCTTATCATCATCAGAGCCTTGTACCTGTGATGGGTCAGGGTATCCCCAATGAGCAGTGGATGGCTTACCTGGCCAGAATGGGCAAACCTCGCCAGCAGCGTTATCGCAAACCGTGATGATGAAATCCATTTGAGGTGCATCATCTTTGCCATAAACATCCCAGCTCTTTGAAATCAATTTTTCTTCTGGATAACCCATTCCTAGTGCTAATTCAGCGGCAAAAGGGTTGACCTTCGTGCCAGGTGTTGAGCCCGCTGAATAACCGATAAAGCGACCACTCTCATGAGTTGAAGCGATGGCTTCTCCAAGAATAGAACGCGCAGAGTTGTGTGTGCATAAAAAGAGGATGTTGTATTTTTTCATGATGAGCTTCTCTTAAAAATGAGTGATAAAAATTAATTAAATGGTTAATTTAGTTGAAAGCTTATGAACAGCTTTTTGTTGTTTTTTTGATTGAACCAATTGAAACACTGGCTGTGGTTGACGGAACACAGCAAGCACTGGCCTCAGCAGTGCTTACGGCTGCTTCGTTAAAAACCGGAATTGAATCCAAGGTGTGAAAAGTTTCCCAAGGAATACCAGAGGGATCATTCACCCAGTACTTATCTGACTTGGCATAACAGCAAGCAGTTCCCTCTTCTTCAACCAAGTCAGCCTGTAATGTGTCTAGACGAGTCTTCATGTCAGATAGCTCTGCAGCGTCTTCCACTTGAATACCCAAATGGTTTAAACCTTCGGCCGCACCTCTGGCAGAAATTGCAAAGTTGATCTTTGGATCTTCTAATTGCCATTTGGCGTAATCAGTTTTTTCAGTAGTAGGTTCTGTGGCAAACATCTTTGAGTAGAAAGAAATACTTTCTTTCAAATTTTTTACTCCCACGTGAATGTGCATGCGTTTCATGATTGAACTCCTGAAATGTTTGAATTATTTTCTTCGGTGAGACAGGGTTGACCACCACAACAGTTAAACAAAAGAAAGTCCATGAGGTTGGTCACTTGTCTTGAATGTGGTCGATAAATCAAGTTTCTACTTTGACGTTCAACCAAAATAAGATTGGCCTGATAAAGTTCCTTGAGATGAAAAGACAAAGTGGCCGCTGGAATACCCAGGGTCTCTTTGATTTCTGAAGGAGTGACTCCCTCAGCGCCCTTTTGAACAATCAGTCGAAAAATATTGAGCCTTGATTCTTGACCAAGGGCTAGGAAGGATTGAACTGCGTCAGAATTTTTCATGATTCCATGATAATGGAATAATATGACAGATATATGACATTTCAGTGATAGCCCGCCCCGCCAATTAAGGCGCCTGAGTGAACTTTTTGTGACTTGCCTTATTTGTCTTGAAATTGACACCTCAGTCCACGAAAATCTTTAAAAATAAGGGAGTTATGTATGTATACCTATGAAGAAGCCGTTAAACAATTACAAGAAACTGGTTCCATCAGTTTAATGAATTTCAAAGAGTTGCCTTACGATGACCTAGAGGAACTATTAGAAGAAATTAAGAAGTGGTGCGTCTATGCCAACGGCAACAAAGACAAGCTAGAGAAAAAATCCAAGAAAAAGGATAAAAAGAAGAAAAAGAAGTAATCCAGCTCTTCGCTGAACAGGCCCAGAGATTTCCTCAAACAGGAATGGTCTGGGCTATTTTTTTGGCCTGATCTTGAGCTTGGAGAGCATTTTGTGCTTCGACCATCACTCTGAGCAAAGGTTCTGTGCCTGATGGCCGAATCAAGACTCGGCCACTGCCGCTGAGGTTTTTCTCTGCTTGTGTGATTGCCTCTTGGATTTTGGTATCAGTCTTCCAGTCATAACCTTGTTTGTATTTCACATTGATCAAGGTTTGAGGGAACAAAGTCACCTTCTCTAATAGTTGCGCCAAAGTTTGTTGATTTTGCTTCAATGCAGACAACACTTGGAGTGCTGCCACGATCCCATCACCAGTCGTGTGCTTGTCAAGACAGATGATATGTCCAGAGCCTTCACCGCCCAATTGCCAATTGTTTTCTTTTAGCTTCTCAAGAACATAGCGATCACCCACTTTGGCGCGCTCAAATTCAATCCCTTCAGCTTGAATGGCTTTTTCAACGGCCAGATTCGTCATCAAAGTACCAACCACGCCTTTGACCGATTCACCCGCATCTTTTTTGGCCTTGGCAATCAAGTAAAGAAGTTCATCGCCGTTGAATAATCTGCCATGAGCATCGACCAGTTGAAGACGATCAGCATCACCATCAAGTGCAATACCAAGATCTGCTTTTTCCTCTTTGACTTTTTCAATCAATGCTTTGGGTGCTGTAGCACCCACACCATCATTGATGTTTTTACCGTTAGGATGAATACCAATCGAAACAACTTCAGCACCTAACTCATGGAAGACATGTGGGGCAATGTGATATGCCGCACCATGAGCACAATCCACCACCAACTTAAGACCATGAAGACTCAAATGATTCGGGAAGGTACTTTTACAAAATTCAATGTAACGACCAGTAGCATCATCCAAACGCTTTGCTTTACCCAAGTGAGCTGAGTCCACGCAGTTCATCGGCTCATTGAGAGCCGCTTCGATTTGTAATTCAACAGCATCATCTAATTTGTCACCATTGGCAGAAAAGAATTTAATGCCGTTGTCGTGATAAGGATTGTGTGAAGCCGAGATCACAACCCCTGCAGATAGTCGAAGCGTTCTGGTGAGATAAGCCACTGCTGGAGTTGGCATTGGGCCACACAACATCACATCCACACCAGCAGCTGAGAAGCCAGCTTCTAGAGCGGCTTCTAACAAGTAACCTGAAACACGGGTGTCTTTACCAATCAATACAGTGGGCTTGCCATGAGTGCCAGCATTTTTAGCCAATACTTGACCGGCAGCGTAACCCAAGCGCATCACAAAGTCAGGGACGATCGGAAACTTGCCGACTTCCCCACGAATACCATCTGTACCAAAATATTGACGTGTCATATATGCATTTTATAAGTATTCTTGGGCGGCACACCAAATTTTCACAGCATCAATGGTTTGATCAACATCATGCACCCTCAATACCCTGGCCCCACGCTCTAAAGCCATCAGAGCTGCCGCCACGCTCGCGGTTTGACGATGAGCCATGTCTTTGCCTGTGATAGCACCCAAACTGGATTTTCTAGAAATCCCAGCGACCACCGGGAAGCTGTGTTGGCAGAATGCTTGAAAGTGAGCCAACATGGCCATGTTGTGCGCCAAGGTTTTACCAAAACCAAATCCTGGATCAATGGCTAAACGATCGCGATCAACACCTTCATCTTCTAAAGCCACGCATCGCTCTATCAAGAAGCCATTCACTTCAGCCACCACATCTTGGTAGTGTGGATCGAATTGCATGGTCCTTGGATCTTTTTGCATGTGCATGAGCATCACACCACATGTGCTGTTAGTAACAGCTTCGATCGCATGCGGTTGTCTGAATGCCCAAATATCATTCACGCAATCAACACCAAGATTGATTGCAGCACTCATGACTTTTGCTTTGTAGGTATCAATTGAGATTGCTACCGGCGCATCTTTAAGTAGCTCTAAGACAGGCATGACGCGGTCTAACTCTTCTTGTAGAGACAAGGGTTCAGAACCAGGACGACTGGACTCGCCACCCACATCAATCATTTCTGCGCCTTCAGCGATCAATCGTTCTGCTTGCTTGAGTGCTGCATCACGATTAGCAAAAAGACCACCATCAGAAAAAGAGTCTGGTGTGACATTGAGGATGCCCATCACCACCGGAGCCGTGCGTTTGTTCCAGTCAAAAAGAAAACGCCCGCAGCGCCATGCCACGGGCGTTAAATCATGCTTTGCCATTAAGCCGCCGCTGGGGCGCCCCCTTCGGCAACCACTGTTGTACCACCCGTACCGCCGCCATTATTTGGCGCGCTTGGTGGATACTTCGGTGGACGTGGGTCTTTACCAGCCATGATGTCATTCACTTGATCGGCATCGATGGTCTCCCATTCGAGTAATGCCTTGACCATGACTTCCACTTTGTCACGATTGTCTTCAAGAATCTTCTTGGCCACAGCGTATTGCTTGTCAAGAATCGCACGGATCTCAACGTCTACTTTTTGCTGTGTGGCTTCAGACACTGATTTAGAGCTCATGGGGCCAAACATTCCTTGCTGGTCAGGATCAACATAAACCATCGTACCGAGCACATCACTCATGCCGTAACGAGTGACCATGTCACGCGCCATTTTCGTGGCTCGCTCAAAATCATTCGATGCACCGGTGCTACTTGAGTTCAAGAAAATTTCCTCAGCCAAGCGACCGCCGAACAAGATTGAAATCTCCTCCAACATTTTGTCTTTGTACATGTTCACACGATCATGCTCAGGCAACTGCCAAGTCACACCCAACGCCCAACCACGCGGCATAATGCTGACCTTGTGAACAGGATCTGCCTTTGGCAATACCTTGGCCACAACCGCATGACCTGATTCGTGATAAGCCGTGTTGCGACGCTCTTCTTCACGCATCACCGCAGACTTACGCTCAGGACCCATGAAGATTTTATCTTTCGCATCTTCAAAGTCTTGCATGTCAACTGTGCGTTTATTGCGGCGCGCCGCAAACAAAGCTGATTCGTTCACCAAGTTGGCCAAGTCTGCACCTGAGAATCCTGGTGTACCACGAGCCAATACCGCTGCATCAACGTCAGTGCTGATAGGCACCTTGCGCATGTGTACTTTAAGAATCTGTTCACGACCACGGATATCAGGCAAGCCGACATATACCTGACGGTCGAAACGACCTGGACGCAATAGGGCTTTATCCAGCACATCTGAACGGTTGGTTGCAGCAATCACAATCACACCGCTGTTCGCTTCAAAACCATCCATCTCAACCAACATCTGGTTCAGCGTTTGTTCGCGCTCATCATTACCACCGCCCATGCCAGCACCACGATGGCGACCAACAGCATCGATCTCATCGATGAAGACGATACAAGGCGCTTGCTTCTTCGCATTTTCAAACATGTCGCGCACACGAGCTGCACCAACACCGACAAACATCTCAACGAAGTCTGAGCCTGAGATGGCGAAGAACGGCACTTTCGCCTCGCCAGCGATGGCTTTTGCCAGCAATGTTTTGCCTGTTCCAGGAGGACCTACCAAGAGAACACCTCTTGGGATGTGACCGCCCAGCTTTTGGAATTTCGTTGGGTCTTTCAAGAAATCAACGAGTTCAAAAACTTCTTCTTTGGCTTCATCACACCCAGCAACATCTGCAAATGTGACAGCGTTTGTATTTTCATCAATCAAGCGAGCTTTTGATTTACCAAATGAAAAAGCTCCGCCTTTGCCACCACCTTGCATTTGGCGCATCATTAAGAACCAAAAACCAATGATCAACAACGTTGGGCCCAGGTAGTACAAAATAGACACCAAGAGACTTTGCTCTTCATCTGCTTTACCAGTTACTTGAACGCCGTATTTCATCAAGTCACCAACCATCCAGATGTCCCCAGGGCTGACAACAGTATATTTTTGGCCATCGATTGGAACCACCTGAATGTTGCGACCTTGAACATCCACTCTCTTCACTTTGCCATTTTTGGCATCCTCCATGAATTGAGAATAGGTGATGTTTTCTTGAGCACGTGGCTTGTCGAATTGCTTGAAGACAGTGAACAGCACGAGACCCACAATGAGCCACACACCAACTTTCTGCATCAAATTATTATTCACAAAGCCTCCTTAAGGCAGATATATCTATAGACCATGTAATTCTACTCCCTCCCCTTTTCAAGTGCTGAACTTGAAAAGTCATTAAATCCCATAGATTTGTTATGGTTTTAGCCTTTTTCACTGGCTTTTTGAGGTTTTTATTCTCAAGTCAAACACTCACTTAAGATGTTTTCCTAAGAGAAAAGTTTCAGCCGATTTGTCTCTCGACGCTTTGGGCTTTCTAGGGGTGACTATTTTGAAGACTTTTTTGAATGATTCCACGATTTGGCTATAGCCACTGCCATGAAAGCACTTGATCAATAGGGCGCCATTGGGTTTAAGGTGGGCCTGGGAGAACTCCAAGGCCAAATCAGCCAAATGCCCCATTCGGGCGGCATCAGCGGTTGATACACCCGATAAGTTTGGTGCCATGTCGGATAGCACCAAATCAACCCTTGGTCCTTCAGCAGAGTTTCCGGGCAATAAGGCTTCGAATTGCCTCAAAACCTCTTCCTCTCTGAAGTCACCTTGTAAAAAGGTCACGTCAGCAATGTCTTCCATTGGCAGAATATCAATCGCAATGATCTTGCCAAAAGGTTTGCCATCGGGGGTGTCTGCGTTCTTTTTACCGAACTCCACCAAACGATTGCGGGCATATTGAGACCAGCTGCCAGGCGTACTGCCCAAGTCGACCACCACCATGCCAGGACCAATCAAACGATCTTGCTCATCAATTTCTTTTAATTTATAAGCTGCGCGCGCACGATACCCTTCCCTTTGCGCCATTTTGACGTAGGGGTCGTTGAGGTGATCATTCAACCAGTCTTTATTAAATTTGTTCTTTGCCACGCTGTTCCACTTCTGTGTTCAATGAGTGATTCACTCAATTTGTATAGTTAGATCACTCCATTTTCCGCTCTTTTTCATCTAGCACCCCATACTTTGCAATTTAATGCCTTATCATTGAGGTCTTCCAAAGAAATTTCTATGCCAATACTTGAATTATCCTCTGCCGAACGCTCGGCACATCGCTCAGACGCCCATGCGTTAAAACCCATTGTTTTAATTGGTGCTGATGGCCTAACGCCAGCAGTTGTCAAAGAGGTGAACAATGGCCTTAACTTTCATGGCTTGATCAAAGTTCGCGTTTTTGGCGATGATCGCGAAACTCGTGTGGCGATCTACAACCAATTGTGTGATGAGTTAAATGCTGCACCGATTCAACACATCGGTAAGTTATTGGTTCTTTTTAGACCTAAGGTAGAAAAAGAAGTCACTGAAAAGCGCCGCGGTAAATCTGGTGGCCCTAAAGTTGTGATGGTGAAAAAGTTTACGCGCAACCCTCAGCGTCGTCCAAAACCAGTGGCCACCACTGTTCTTGGTAATGAGCGAGTGGCTGCAGGTGGTCAAGTGAAGCGTGCCAAGCCACGTCAAACCAGTGCCAAAAAGAAACAGCTCAGCCGTTAATTTTTTAACTCTGAGTCTCCAATCAACAAATGAATAAGCCGCTGATGACAGCGGCTTATTTTTAACTTGCTCGTTTGCTTTGCTTGGTTACTTTGTTTTTTCTTTCATCTTATTCTATCGGCTTACTCAAGCGCCACAAGAGCACCAAGCCAATCAACGATTGCAGCAAATATACAATGCTTGAATAGGTATGAAGTCTACTGAAGGCTTCAGCCAAAGGTGAGAGCATCACCGGAAAGCCATGACTCAGAGCTTCCTCACGCAAAGAGTCCATCATGGGCTCAAAAATGAATGCAGACACTCCTGCGCAAATCAACATGGCCATTAAATACCAGCGGATATTTTTATAACGGCCACAGCCACGCTTGACCAATAGATTGGCGAAGACAATCAAACCCACGCTGAGGATCATGCTGATGATCCCCTCGATGCGGAACAGTGCACCAGCAACCATGCCAGCGACCTGGCGGTCTGAAAGGGTTGCAAATAAAGTGGGAGTCACGATATAGCCCACCGTGATGATGCTACCCACCCACAGAGTCAAGATGAAAACAAAAACTCGTTGGGCAGTGATGTGCATCAGAAAGTTTCTTGAGGTTCGCCTGAGCTTGGTTTCAAGTTGGCTGGATTAAATATATTTAACGTTCAGAATCTCAACTTCACGACTGCCGCCCGGTGATGAGAACGTGGCAACATCACCCTCTTCTTTACCGATCAGCGCTCTAGCAATTGGGGAGCTGATAGAGATTTTATTGGCTTCTAAATCAGCCTCGTCATCGCCCACGATTTGATAAGTGGCTTTTTTGCCATTTTCTAAATCTTCAATTTCAACTGTGGCCCCAAAAACAATGCGACCTTCAACATCCAATGTTGAAGGGTCGATGATCTGAGCAGCGGC
>JAGVCB010000032.1 GCA_020059445.1 Polynucleobacter sp.
CCATACCGTTTGTTCCGTTGTCACACCATCATGAACTGTGTGGATGTTTGTCCTAAAGGATTGAACCCAACAAAAGCGATTGGTAAGATCAAAGAGTTAATGGTTCGACGAGCTGTTTAATGCCGATACCATCTGAAACCTTGTCGCTCTTACGTTGGCGTGCGCGACGAGGTTTACTAGAAAACGATTTGATGTTGGAGCGCTTCTTTGAGCAGTTCCATGATCAGATTGAGGAGAGTGACTTAGATCCTCTCAATGCGATATTAGATTTAAGTGACAATGACTTGATGGATTTGTTACTGCGTCGCAAGGAACCGGAGGGGGAACTTGCGACTGAAGGTGTGCATCGTGTTCTAGCCATGCTGCGCCCAGTTAGAAATTAATCGTTTCTACATAAAAGAAGTTGCTAGAAATAAAACTTGTTAGTTTGCTAAAAACAAAAAACGCGTATAAGGGATGGAAAAATGAACGCAACAAATGAAAAGGCCACGTTATCGTTCTCTGATGGCACACCAGCCATTGAGTTACCAATTTACAAGGGTGTGGTTGGCCCTGACGTGATTGATATTCGCAAACTTTACGGTCAGACAGGTAAGTTCACGTATGACCCAGGTTTTATGTCTACAGCTTCGTGTAATTCCAAGATCACCTACATTGATGGTGACAAAGGTGAGTTGCTTTATCGCGGTTACCAGATCCAAGACTTGGCCACTAACTGTGACTTCTTAGAGTCTTGCTATTTATTATTAAAAGGTGAGTTGCCAAATGCAGCTCAAAAGAAAGAATTTGACAATTTGGTCATGCATCACACCATGGTGCACGAGCAGATGCAGTTTTTCTTGCGCGGCTTCCGCCGTGACGCTCACCCAATGGCTGTCTTAACAGGTTTGGTTGGTGCGATGGCTGCTTTCTATCACGATGGTTTAGACATCAATGATGCTCATCAACGTGAAGTGTCACAAATTCGTTTGATCGCAAAAATGCCAACATTGGTAGCGATGGCCTATAAGTATTCTGTTGGTCAGCCAATGATTTACCCAAAGAATAATCTTTCATACACAGCTAACTTCATGCAAATGATGTTTGCAACGCCATGTGAAGAGTACAAGGTGAATGAAGTCTTGGTGAGAGCTTTGGATCGCATCTTCATTTTGCATGCTGATCACGAGCAAAACGCTTCAACTTCAACGGTTCGTTTGGCTGGTTCTTCAGGTACAAACCCATTTGCTGCGATTGCTGCTGGTGTGGCTTGCTTGTGGGGTCCTGCTCACGGCGGTGCTAATGAAGCTTGCTTGCAGATGTTGGAAGAGATTCAAGCCAATGGTGGCGTTGAGAAAATCGATGAGTTCATTGCTAAAGTCAAAGACAAGAACTCTGGTGTTCGTTTGATGGGCTTTGGTCACCGCGTTTACAAGAACTTTGACCCGCGCGCTAAATTGATGCGTGAAACTTGCTACGAAGTTCTTAAAGAATTAGGTCTTGAGAATGATCCATTGTTCAAGTTGGCGATGACACTTGAGAAGATTGCTTTGGAAGACGAGTACTTCGTGAGCCGCAAGCTTTATCCGAACGTCGACTTCTACTCAGGCATCGTTCAGCGAGCACTCGGTATTCCAACAGAAATGTTCACTTGTATCTTTGCTCTTGCACGTACAGTGGGTTGGATTTCACAGTGGGAAGAAATGATCACTGATTCAGAATACAAGATCGGCCGTCCACGTCAGTTGTTCGTTGGTAGTCCAACACGTGCTGTTCAACCAATCGCAAAGCGTTAATTAGGAAGATTCATGGCTCGTACTTTGTATGACAAATTGTGGGATGACCATGTTGTTCACATGGAAGAGGACGGTACCACCGTCCTCTACATTGATCGACAGTTATTGCATGAAGTGACCAGCCCTCAAGCCTTTGAGGGTTTGTCTTTAGCGCAGCGCCCAGTTTGGAGAAATTCAGCGAACTTGGCGGTGTCTGATCACAACGTTCCTACAACTGATCGTTCAGAAGGTATCAAAGATCCGGTGTCACGTTTGCAAATCGATACCTTGGATAAAAACTGTGATTCATTTGGTATTACTCAATACAAGATGAACGATAAGCGTCAGGGCATCGTGCATGTGATTGGACCAGAGCAGGGCGCTACATTGCCTGGTATGACCGTGGTTTGTGGAGATTCTCATACAAGTACTCACGGTGCTTTTGGCGCATTGGCGTTTGGCATCGGCACATCAGAAGTTGAGCATGTCTTGGCCACGCAAACTTTGCTGATGAAGAAAAGCAAAAACATGTTGGTGCGAGTCGAAGGTCAATTGCCTTTGGGTTGCTCAGCTAAAGACATCGTTTTAGCGATTATTGGCAAGATTGGTACTGCAGGCGGTACTGGTTATACGATTGAATTTGCGGGAACGGCGATTCGCGCTTTGTCGATGGAAGGTCGTATGACCATCTGCAACATGGCGATTGAAGCCGGTGCTCGTGCTGGTATTGTGGGCGTCGATGAAACAACCATCAACTACGTCAAAGGCCGTCCTTATGCTCCGGCAGAGGGTGAGGCTTGGCGTCAAGCTTTGCAGTATTGGAGAAAGTTGCACACCGATGAAGGTGCGGTATTTGACCGAGTGGTTGAGTTGCGCGCAGAAGAGATCAAGCCTCAGGTGACTTGGGGCACTTCTCCAGAAATGGTTTTATCGATTGAAGACAAAGTACCTGATCCTGAAAAAGAAAAAGATCCGGTCAAGCGTGAAGCCATGGAAAGAGCCTTGAGCTATATGGCACTGACCCCAAACACAGCGATTGAAGCCATCATGGTGGAT
The DNA here is from genome assembly GCA_020059445.1 of Polynucleobacter sp. GTDB lineage: Bacteria > Pseudomonadota > Gammaproteobacteria > Burkholderiales > Burkholderiaceae > Polynucleobacter. The sequence continues at coordinate 2,811 of JAGVCB010000032.1, forward strand.
AAAGTGTTCATTGGCTCATGCACCAACAGCCGCATTGAAGATATCCGTGCAGCCGCTCGCGTTGTTGAGCGCATTGCTAAAAAAGTTTCACCAACTGTGAAGTTAGCCATGGTCGTTCCTGGTTCTGGTTTGGTCAAAGAGCAAGCTGAGCGTGAAGGTTTGGATCGTGTATTCAAAGCCGCAGGCTTTGAGTGGCGAGAGCCTGGTTGCTCCATGTGTTTGGCCATGAACGCTGATCGTCTAGAGCCAGGTGAGCGTTGCGCTTCAACATCAAACCGCAATTTTGAAGGACGCCAAGGTAATGGCGGAAGAACACATTTGGTGAGTCCCGCGATGGCTGCAGCTGCGGCTTTAGAAGGTCACTTTGTTGATGTTCGTAAAATAGCTTAGATACTGGAGGCAATAAATATGAGAACTTTAAAATTAATACTTGCTTGTTTGATGGCTACTTCGTTGATGGCTTGCAATACGATTTCTGGTATGGGTCAAGATCTTCAGAATCTAGGAACCGTGATTGATAAAAATACTTCAAAGAAATCTGACTCTGGCAATGAGGCATCAAATTCTGGCGTGGTTGTTACACCGGTTAAATAATGAATAAGTTCACAGTACACCAGGGCTTGGTTGTTCCGCTTGATCGCGAGAACGTGGATACCGACGCCATCATTCCAAAACAGTTTTTAAAATCAATTAAAAGAACTGGCTTTGGACAAAACTTATTTGATGAGTGGCGTTACTTGGATCATGGCGAACCTGGCCAAGATTGCACCAATCGCCCAATCAACCCTGAATTTGTTTTAAATCAATCTCGCTACAAAGGTGCCAGCATTCTTTTGGCTCGCCAAAACTTTGGCTGTGGCAGTTCTCGTGAACATGCTCCTTGGGCTTTAGAGCAGTATGGTTTTAGAGCAGTGATTGCTCCAAGCTTTGCGGATATCTTTTTTAACAACTGTTATAAAAATGGTTTGTTGCCAATCGTTTTATCTGCTCAGCAAGTTGATCACTTGTTCAATGAAACAGCCGCATTCAATGGTTACCAGTTAACCATCGATCTAGAAAAGCAACAGGTGATTGCTCCTGATGGCCGCACCTATGATTTTGAGATTGCGGCATTTAGAAAATATTGTATGGTCAATGGTTTGGACGACATTGGTTTGACCTTGCGACACGCAGACAAAATCAAGACTTATGAGTCTGAAAGAGTTTTGCGCATGCCCTGGCTAGCGACGAAGCTTCCTTAATTTTTTCCTGTTTAGAGGTTTGACATGAAGATTGCAGTATTGCCAGGTGATGGCATTGGTCCAGAAATCATTGCAGAAGCAGTGAAGGTCTTGAATGCCTTAGGCGAGTCTTTTGAAATGGAAACTGCCCCAGTGGGCGGCGCTGGCTATGAAGCCAAAGGTCATCCTTTGCCAGAAGATACATTGAAGTTAGCCAAAGAAGCTGATGCCATTTTATTTGGTTCAGTGGGTGACTGGAAGTACGATACCTTGGCTCGCGAACTTCGTCCTGAGCAAGCGATTCTTGGTTTGCGTAAACACCTTAGTTTATTTGCCAACTTGAGACCTGCGATTTGTTATCCAGAATTGACTGAGGCATCTAGCTTAAAACCAGAAATCATCGCTGGTTTGAACATCTTGATCGTGCGTGAATTGAACGGCGATATTTACTTTGGCACACCAAAGGGTATCCGTACAGCCACGGATGGTTTATTCCCAGGCACGCGTGAGGGTTTTGACACCATGCGTTATTCAGAGCCTGAAGTAGAGCGCATTGCTCATGTGGCATTCCAAGCGGCTCAAAAACGCAACAAGCGAGTTTGCAGCGTTGATAAATCCAATGTGCTTGAGACTTCACAGTTGTGGAGAGAAGTCATGACGCGCATCGCTAAAGAATATCCTGATGTTGAACTTAGTCACATGTATGTTGATAACGCAGCCATGCAGTTGGTCAAAGCACCAAAAGCATTTGATGTGGTGGTCACTGGCAACTTATTTGGCGATATCTTGTCTGATGAAGCATCAATGTTGACTGGTTCAATCGGCATGTTGCCATCAGCTTCTTTGGATAAAGATAACAAAGGTCTGTATGAGCCGAGTCATGGTTCAGCACCTGACATCGCTGGTAAAGGGATTGCTAATCCATTGGCGACAATCTTGTCTGCGGCCATGATGTTGCGTTACTCATTGGGTAAGGCGGAGCAAGCAGATCGCATTGAAGCGGCTGTGCAAAAAGTCTTGGCGCAGGGATACCGAACGGGTGATATTAAAACGGCTGGCTGCCAATTGGTGGGCACCAAAGAAATGGGCGAAGCAGTTCTAAAAGCTCTGTAAGATAGATACCCCAGGTTCATGTACAAAACTAAAAAATATAATTAATAAAACTTTTTAAATTTATAGGTGTGGTGATGGTAACTCCATTGGTTGGTTTAGTAGGTTGGCGCGGTATGGTTGGCAGTGTCTTGATGCAGCGTATGCAAGACGAAGGCGATTTCGCATTCATTGAGCCAGTCTTTTTTAGCACGAGCAATGCTGGTGGTCCAGCGCCTGCCATGGCCAAGAATGAGAAGAAACTTTACTCAGCTGATGATGTTGATGCCTTGAAGCGTTGCGAGATCATCATCACTTGCCAAGGTGGTGATTACACCAAAGAGATTTATCCAAAGATTCGTGCAGCTGGTTGGAAAGGTCATTGGATTGATGCGGCCAGTTCATTGCGCATGGTTGATGAGTCTGTGATCATTTTGGATCCAGTGAACCGCCTAGTGATTGATTCTGCTATCAGCAAAGGTGGCAACTTGTGGGTGGGTGGTAACTGCACAGTGAGTTTGATGTTGATGGCGATGGGCGGTTTGTTCCGTGAAGGCGCGATTGAGTGGGTGAGCGCCATGACTTATCAAGCGGCTTCTGGCGCAGGTGCTCAGAATATGCGCGAGTTGTTAGCGCAAATGGGTGCCTTGCACGATGCGGTTAAAACAGAATTGGCTGATCCTGCATCTGCCATTTTGGACATTGATCGCAAAGTGGCAGAAACCATGCGTTCAGCCAATTTCCCGAAAAAGAATTTCCGCAACACTGCTTTAGCTGGTAGCTTGATTCCTTGGATTGATGTGCCTGTAGAGCATGGTCAAACCAAAGAAGAATGGAAGGGCGGTTCAGAGTGCAACAAGATTCTAGGTAACCCACCGTTCAGATCAGCTGACAGCATTCCAATTGATGGCTTGTGTGTTCGTATCGGCGCGATGCGTTGTCATTCACAGGGCTTGACCATCAAACTCAAAAAAGACATTCCTTTGAGCGACATCGAAGGTATTTTGGCTGGTGCTAATGATTGGGTCAAAGTGGTCCCGAATGATCGTGAAACCACCGAGAGAGATTTAACACCTGCGGCAGTGACTGGTACTTTGACGGTGCCGGTGGGACGTTTGCATAAATTAGCCATGGGCCCTGATTATTTGGGCGCATTCACAGTGGGTGACCAGTTGTTATGGGGTGCTGCTGAGCCATTGCGTCGCATGTTACGCATTTTGTTGGAGCGTTGATTTGTTTTTGGCACGGTTCGCAACTTTCTCACGTATAGCACTTGGATTAGTTTCAGCAGTTTTTGCTGGGCAAGTGCTTGCCCTCAATTTAGGCAACTTGAGTATTCAATCAAAAGTTGGCGAACCACTCCAAGCGCAAATTTCAATTCAAATTGATCCGGCAGAGCTTTCATCCATCAAAGATATGCAGGCGGCTTTGGCCAGCCCTGAGATGCACCAACGTTTGGGCATTACTTCATCAGCAGTTCAAGCTCAATTACAAGTCTCGGTACTAAAGGGTTCAAAAGAAGAACCTATCGCCATCAAGATCACGTCCGATGAAGTATTGAAGTTAGCTGACAACGAGATATTCTTGGATGCTTTGGTCGAACTTCGTTGGTCTTCTGGTTTGGTGCGTCGTGTGTACACATTGATGGTGGCTGATCAAGCCAGCGTTCAAGTCAAAACTGGAGAAACTCTGACCGAGATCGCCAGCAAGCTCGTGGCCAATTTTGATGAAGCCAGCCTTGATCAAGCCTTGATTTCTTTGTTCAGAGCTAATCCTCAAGCATTCGCGGGCGGCAGTATTCATCGCCTGATGGCGGGTGCTGAATTAAAGATGCCTAGCCAAGCCATGGTCCAGAGCGTGCCAAAGCAAGAGGCCAAAGAAATTGCTCAGTCCGCAGACGCTGCTTATCGTTCAGGCAAAGGTGACTTGCCATTGAGCGCTTTGTCATCTGGCAAAGACAAGACGGCAACAACTGTGGGTGATCGACTAAAGGTGGG
>JAGVCB010000063.1 GCA_020059445.1 Polynucleobacter sp.
GAGTATTACTTGACGGACGTGATTGCTTTGGCTGTTGCTGAAGGTGTTCCTGTTTATACAACCCAGGCAAGCAATGATTGGGAAACAGTCGGTGTTAACAGCCGTGCTCAACTGTCTGATTTAGAGCGAGTTTGGCAACGAGAATTGGCCAATCGTTTGTTAGAGTCAGGGGTCACATTGTTAGATCCATCTCGAATAGATATTCGTGGAGAACTTCAATGCGACACAGATGTCAAAATTGACATTGGTTGCGTTTTTGAGGGCAAGGTTGTCTTGGGTTCTGGCGTATCTGTTGGTCCACATTGCGTGATCAAAGATGCTGTGATTGATGCCAATGTCAAGATTCAAGCATTTAGTCACATTGATCAAGCAACAGTTGGTGCAGGCAGTGTGATCGGACCTTATGCAAGGTTGCGCCCAGGCACAGTGCTTGCCGAAGAAGTTCATGTGGGTAATTTTGTTGAAATCAAAAACAGTGATGTGGGTGCAGGAAGTAAGGCGAATCATTTGGCCTACGTGGGTGATGCCACGATTGGTAAAAAAGTCAACATTGGTGCTGGCACGATCACTTGCAACTACGATGGTGTGAACAAGCACCGCACGATCATTGAAGACGAAGCATTCATTGGCTCGGATACTCAGCTGGTAGCCCCGGTAACCGTTGGTAAAGGTGCGACCTTGGGTGCTGGTACAACATTGACAAAAGATGCGCCAGCCAATCAATTGACAGTAACGAGGGTAAAACAAGTTTCACTCAATTGGCAAAGGCCAACAAAAAAATCAAAGTAAATACTTTTCATTGAGTATTGGTGAATAGGGAAAATCATGTGCGGGATTGTTGGAGCAGTTTCAAAAAAAAATGTGGTCAGTATTTTGGTCGAAGGTCTGCGCCGACTTGAATATCGTGGCTATGATTCATGTGGCTTTGCTTTATTGAGTGGTCAGGAGTTGGTGCGTGCGCGTACCACGGCAAGAGTTGCCGATTTGGCTGATCAAGGTCAGTCGATGTCAGGCAACGTGGGTGTTGCTCACACACGCTGGGCCACGCACGGTAAGCCAGACACTGTTAATGCTCACCCACATTTTTCAGGTGATTTAATTGGCTTGGTGCATAACGGCATCATTGAAAATTATGAAAGCTTGCGTGAAGAATTAAAAGCGGCAGGCTATGTGTTTGTTTCTCAAACTGACACAGAAGTGATTGCGCATTTGATTCATCAGACCTACGTCAAAATGCCTGTGCGAAATTTGGCAGAGGCTGTGCGTGCTGTTGTGCCTAAGCTTCATGGTGCTTATGCCATTGCTGTGATTTCCAAAGATGCGCCAGGTTTATTGATTGGAGCCCGGGTTGGTTCACCTTTGGTGGTGGCTTATGGTGATCAAGAAAACTTTTTGGCTTCAGATGCGTTGGCTGTATCAGATCATGCGAGCATGATGGCGTATTTGGAGGAAGGTGATATTGCTGTTTTAACAACAGATCAAGTCATGATTACCGATGTGTCTGGCAAGGTTCAAGAGAGAATCAAAAAGCCAGTACCGACTCAAAGCGCTGAGGTTGATTTAGGCCCTTATCAACATTACATGCAAAAAGAAATTTTTGAACAGCCAAGAGCTGTGGCTGATACCTTGGGTCATGCTGAGTTTGCTGATCTGAGTTTGTTTGGCGCCAATCAAGCTGACTGGAAAAATATTGACAGTGTTTTGATTTTGGCTTGCGGCACCAGTTATTACGCAGCAAGCACTGCTAAGTATTGGATTGAGGATATTGCAGGTATTGCCACTCAAGTTGAAATTGCGAGTGAATACAGGTACCGCAAAACAGTACCGAACCCTCGTTCATTGGTGGTGGTGGTTTCTCAATCAGGAGAAACAGCTGATACGCTTGCCGCATTAAGACATGCTCAATCTTTGGGTCATCAAGAGACCCTTGCGGTTTGTAACGTTGCCACCAGTGCCATGGTTAGAGAAACAAAGTATCAATTTCTAACGCATGCCGGAGCAGAGATTGGTGTTGCCTCGACAAAGGCTTTCACGACTCAATTGGTTGGTTTGTACTTATTAGCTTTGACCTTGGCAAAGAATAAGAACTGCTTAACAAGTGAGCAAGAACGTAACGCTTTCAATCGCTTGCGTCATCTCCCCTCAGCGATTAATGCCGTGCTGGCACTTGAGCCGCAAATCATTGCGTGGAGCGAAGCGTTTGCTCAATGTGAAAATGCTTTGTTTTTAGGTCGCGGGCTTCATTACCCAATCGCTCTTGAGGGCGCACTTAAATTAAAAGAGATTTCTTATATTCATGCTGAAGCTTATCCTGCTGGAGAACTGAAGCATGGACCATTGGCTTTGGTCACAGAGCAAATGCCTGTGGTCACAGTAGCACCAAATGATGCTTTGCTCGAGAAGCTCAAGTCGAATATGCAAGAAGTGAAGGCGCGCGGCGGTAAGCTATTTGTATTTGCTGATAGTGATACACAAATACGTGCTGAAGATGGTATCCATGTGATTCGAATGCCTGAGCACTATGGTGATTTGTCACCAATTTTGCACGTCATTCCACTTCAATTACTGGCGTATCACA
>JAGVCB010000190.1 GCA_020059445.1 Polynucleobacter sp.
CTACGGCTTGAGAGCCTGTGGAGTCAAGATCATTCAAAAGGTTTCTGACCAAGCCGATCGGGTCTGCTTTTTGGAGTAGCGTTGGAATGGTTCTGATCGCCAACTGAGTTGGCGATAGGGTGGCCACGTCAAAGCCTAATTGATTCAGGATGACGCGATGTTCTTGTGCTTTACCCACTTCTAATTCCGATGCGTGCATCACCACGGGTACCAAGAGTTGTTGAACTTTGATGCCTGAAGCCAAATCATCTTTAAGTTTTTCGTATAAAACTCTTTCGTGAGCTGCATGCATGTCAACCAAGACCAAGCCAAATTTATTTTGAGCCAAGATGTAGATGCCATGGATTTGAGCCAAAGCATGCCCGAGGGGCAAGTCATTATTTTCTGCTTGAGTTAGTTGATCAACTGGCCGATTGTTCAGTTGAATAAAGAAGTTATCAATCTCACTTTTGCTGCTTTGGCTGAGAGGTAAGTTCTGATTACTGAGACTACTTTGATAACTCGAGCCACCTGGGCTACCCACGTGATTTGCCCACTGAGTAGTGGCATTGGAATGTTGTGTAAAGCTATAGCTTGTACCGGATTGAGCTGAGGTTTCTAATGAGTGACCTGCGGCTGTAGCAAGGGCGTGCTGAATTGCTTTGTAAATGAACTGATGAACTGCGCCACCTTCTCTGAATCTGACTTCCGTTTTGGCTGGGTGCACATTAACGTCCACCAATTGAGGATCGATCTCTAATGAAAGAACCACCATTGGTTGGCGATCCCCATGCAAAACATCTTGATAGGCGCTGCGAATCGCATGCTGAATCACTTTATCTCTGACAAAGCGACCGTTCACAAAACTGTATTGTTGATCTGCTCTTGCGCGACTAGAGGTTGGTTTACTGACAAATCCCCTGACTATTAATGGACCAGACACATGCTCAAGAGCGATTTTGGAATTCTGAAACTCTTGGCCGAGGATGGCATCCACGCGTTGCTCAATATTGCAGGATGCCCAGCGCTCGATCACTTTGCCGTTGTGCCAAATGGCAAAACCAATATCAGGGCGAGATAAAGCAATTCTTCGAATCAGCTCTAAGCAGTGACCGAGTTCAGTGGTTGGGCTTTTTAAAAACTTTCTTCTGGCTGGGGTATTGAAATATAAATCTTGCACATCAACCGTGGTGCCAACAGGACCAGAGGAAGGGCTGACGTCACCCATGGTTTGTCCACCGTTCACCTGTATTTGCCAGGCATGATCATCTTCACTGGTTCGTGTGGTGATGCTGAATCTTGATACTGATGCAATCGATGCCAGCGCCTCACCCCTGAAGCCAAGAGAAGCTACTGATTCAAGGTCGGATAGAGAAGTGATCTTGCTGGTTGCGTGACGCTGAATGGCCAAGGGAAGTTCTGTGTGGTTAATACCTGAGCCATCATCTTGGATAGAGATTCTTTGACAACCACCTTCCTCTAATCTGATCGTGATGGCCTGTGCACCGGCATCAATGGCATTTTCAAGGACTTCTTTCACCACTGAAGCTGGTCTCTCGACCACTTCGCCCGCTGCAATTTGACTGATCAGCGTGTCGGGCAGCGCGGCTATGACTTTTCTCATAAAGCGGTTAGATTCTTTTATTGATGACGGTGTTGTTCTTCGAGTTCAATGATCTGCGCTCGAATCTCATCTCGGTCGCTGGCATTTTCTGTGCCATCCAAATACGTTTGCATGTCCTCGATGGCAGGTCTGATGTAATCGAGTTGTGCCAAGGCAATACCTCTGTCTCTGATTTCTTCAAGTGCATCTGGAAGCAAAATAACCAGGCGTTGCTGAATGCCTAACAATCTTTCCCATCTTTCTTGTTGTGTGTAGATGGCTTTTAGGTTGCGCAAAAAACGAGACAAGATTTCTCGAGAACTTGATGATCTCAAGAACGCGCTCAAAGGCAATTGATACTCACCTCGATATCCTTGAGCATCCAAATATGGATCGAGCATTTGTTGTAACTCTTCTTTAGATAAAGAGGTTCCTGTCAGAGGATCTAGTATCACTTCGCCCTGAGGTAGAGATAGGCGAACCATGAAATGGTTGGGGAAAGAGACTCCTTTGATGTTCAGGCCAAGTTGCTGCCCAAGCTCCATGAAGATCAAGGCCAAAGAAATGGGAATGCCTCGTCTTGTTTCGATAACGCTGTGCAGATAAGAGTTATTTGGCTCGTAATAGTCATTACGATTTGGCCCAAACCCCAATTCTTTGTAAAAGAAGTTTTTTAAGATTTGTAATTTTTGAATTCCAGCCATTTCATGGGTGACACGTTGCTTTAGTTTGTCACCCAATAAATCTAACTCATCAAAAACATGCTGAACCACCAAATCCGGATAGGCGTGTTGAGCAACAGCAATCGCCGCCTCTGTCAGTGGGAAATGATCGTCTTCCGATACCAGTGAGGCAAAGTAATCAAGTTGTTGTGTTGGCATATTTCTAAAAAATTTGTTTTATGTTGCTTTGTATAAAAAATCTTTAACTCTGAAGCCCGTTAACCATAGAGTTCCTAAATAAACTCCCCCAGCCAGTGCCAACCACAAACTGAGCCAAACAATTCTGATGAATGGGGTATTTTTCAATTCTAACCAGTCATGCTGATGGGCACCGTAGTAAAAAATAATACCAATCGCCACTAAGGCAATGCTCAGTTTGAATAAAAACTTCAGCCAGCCAGCATTTTTGGCTAGCAGACCTTGTTTATGTAGTCCGCGCCACAAAAGAAAAGCATTCAGACAAGCGCCCAAGCCAATCGAAAGAGCCAGGCCTGCATGATTTAACCAAGGAACCAAAACAATGTTGGCCAGTTGGGTCAAGACCAACACAGTGATAGCGATTTTCACAGGTGTTTTGATGTCTTGTCTTGAGTAGTACGCAGGGGCTAATATTTTTATCAAGATCAAACCAATTAAACCAACGCCATAGGCAGCCAATGCTTGCTGAGTCATCGTCACATCCACTGCTGTGAATTGCCCATAGTGATACAAGACTGCGGCCAGGGGTTGACCAAATATAAATAATGCCAAAGCTGCTGGAGCTGCCAAGACAAACGTTAACTTCAGACCCCAATCAACCAACTGGGTCATTTGCGTTTTATCTTCTAGTGCATTTGCTTTTGAAAGACTTGGCAATAAAACCGTACCAATTGCAACGCCGAGTAAAGCCGTTGGAAATTCCATCAAGCGATCGGCGTATGAAAGCCAAGACACACTGCCCACTGCAAGGTGTGAAGCAATATTTGTATTGATGATGAGTGATAGCTGAGCCACTGAAACGCCAAACAGTGCTGGCAGCATCAAGTGCAATACTTTTTTTGCCCCTGGGTGATTCCATGCTTCATTGATCTTGCTTAAGCTCAATCCAATTCTAGGGAGCATGCCGATTTTTTTAAGAGCAGGGATCTGAATGGCCAGTTGGGTGATGCCGCCAATGATCACACCAATGCCCAGAGCGTAAATGGGTGTTTCAAAGAAAGGGGAGAGCAACCATGATGAAAAGATCATCGATAAATTAAGCAGAACTGGCGTAAAGGCCGGAATAGCGAACTTTTTATAGGTATTTAGGATGCCTGCAGACAATGACACCATTGAAATGAGGCCAATATAGGGGAACATGATTCGAGTCAGGGTCAAACTGGCTTCATGGGCTCCGGTCTCACGCAAGCCCGAAGCGACCAAGAAAATGATCCACGGGGCGCCAATCACCCCCAAAATCACCGTTGCCAGCAATGCCCAGAACAACAAGGTGGCGATGGCGCCAACCATCAATGCTGTTCCTTCCTTGCCTTCTTTAGTGCTGGTTTCGCTTAAAACAGGCACAAATGCCTGAGAAAAAGCCCCTTCAGCGAATAAACGCCTCAATAAATTGGGGATTCTGAAGGCCACATTGAAGGCATCAGTCCACTCCGAAGCCCCGTAGGTTCGAGCTATGAGGGTTTCTCGGAGCAATCCCGTGATTCGGGAGAGCATGGTAAAGCTGCTGATTTTGGCGGCTGCAGATAATAAGTTCACAGGCATAGTTTTACAGATTTCTGGCGGGGGTGGTAGCCTTCCTCAGGATAAGTTATAATCTTTTTTTTGGTAATACCCCTAGAGGTTATAAACATGGCAAATACCGCCCAAGCTCGTAAACGTGCCCGCCAGGCAGTTTCTCAAAATGAACACAACACCAGCTTGCGTTCACGTCTTCGCACAGCTATCAAGTCTGTGCGTAAAGCCGTAGATGCTGGTGATCAAGCTGCTGCAGCCAAGGTTTTCCAGGCTGCACAGGCAACTATCGACAAGATTGCAGACAAAAAAGTAGTGCATAAAAACACTGCTGCGCGTACAAAATCACGCTTATCTGCAGCTGTTAAGGGCATGACTGCCTAATTTAGGTCAGTTTTAAAAAAGCCCGTTCCCTTATCCGGAGCGGGTTTTTTGTTTCTAGTTATTTGATTTTATTGGGATTTCGCAAGCCTCAACAATCGGAAGATTGTTATCTTTGGCAAAGTTTTTCACGAAATCCATGGCTTTTGGCTCGATATCCCTTAAGCGCTCATCTACAACCACGCATTTTGTACCTGCGATGATCAAAGGTTTAACAAAAGGTGAATATGTGAAGCGAGGGTCGCTAGGATCGTTTTCTGGTCGAAACTGAGCCATGACTCCGCAAAGTCTTTCAGCCCAATCACTAGGACGAAATGACTTGCCATCATGCGTGAGACCTTGGATGAAGAATTGTTTGGTCGTCACGATGTGTATGCGGTATAAATGAATAATTGGTTAGGGGAAACCCGACAATTTTAGCAGTCTAGAACTATCGTGAATCAATTATTGAATTAATCAGGTATTTGAAATTTATGGCGTCAAATCTTGCTGTTAGACATTATTTACAGTTCACTGATTTCAGTGCTGATGAGTACGCCTATCTTTTAGAAAGATCAGCTTTTTTAAAAGCTAAATTCAAAAGATACGAAACCTGGCACCCACTTCATGACCGAACCTTGGCCATGATTTTTGAAAAAAATTCCACACGCACTAGATTATCTTTTGAGGCAGGCATTCACCAATTGGGTGGCCATGCTGTGTTTTTGAATACCAAAGACACCCAGTTGGGTCGGGGTGAGCCAATTGAGGATGCCGCTCAAGTGATCTCCCGGATGACTGACATCATCATGATCAGAACATTTGGCCAAGACATCATTGAGCGTTTTGCCGCTCATTCACGTGTCCCAGTGATCAACGGCTTGACCAATGAATACCATCCTTGCCAAGTATTAGCTGACATCTTCACCTATGTAGAGCAGCGTGGCAGCATCAAGGGTAAGACTGTTTCGTGGGTGGGTGACGCTAACAACATGGCCTATACCTGGATCCAGGCGGCCGAGACTTTAGATTTCAAAGTGAATTTTTCTGCTCCTTCGGCTTATCAACTTGAGCAAAAGATGTTGAGCTCAAATGCCATGAAACATTTAACAGTTTTTGAACATCCTGCTGATGCATGTCGTGGCGCTGATTTGGTGACCACTGATGTTTGGACCAGCATGGGTTATGAAGATGAGAATCAAATCCGCTTGAAAGCTTTCAAGGGTTGGATGGTCAATGACGAGTTGATGGCTGCCGCCAACCCAGGCGCATTGTTCATGCATTGTTTGCCTGCTCATCGGGGTGAAGAAGTTTCTGCCTCAGTGATTGATGGTCCTCAAAGCGTTGTTTGGGATGAGGCTGAAAATCGCCTGCATGTCCAAAAAGCCTTGATGGAATTTTTGCTTTGCGGCAAGTTGTAATTTTTACTTAAACTTTAATTAATAAGATAGATATGTCAGATATTAAAAAAGTTGTTTTAGCTTATTCTGGTGGCTTAGATACCAGCGTTATTTTGAAATGGTTACAAGACACCTACCAATGTGAAATCGTGACCTTCACAGCTGATCTGGGTCAGGGTGAAGAGCTTGAGCCAGCGAGAGCGAAAGCACTTAAATTTGGCATTAAGCCTGAAAATATTTTCATTGATGATTTGCGCGAAGAGTTTGTTCGGGATTTTGTTTTCCCAATGTTTCGCGCTAACACCATTTATGAGGGCGAATATTTGTTGGGGACATCCATTGCTCGCCCATTGATTGCAAAGCGTCAGATTGAAATTGCACGTCAAACAGGTGCTGATTCTGTATCGCATGGCGCTACAGGCAAAGGCAATGACCAGGTTCGTTTTGAGCTTGGCTACTATTCACTAGAGCCATCCATTAAGGTGATCGCTCCATGGCGTGAGTGGGACTTGTTATCACGTGAAAAGTTATTGGCTTATGCCGAGCAACATGGTATCCCAGTCGAAATGAAACACAAGCAAGGTGGCGCACCATATTCTATGGACGCAAACTTATTGCACATCAGCTACGAAGGTCGTCATCTTGAAGATCCTAAGGCAGAAGCCGAAGAATCCATGTGGCGTTGGACGGTATCGCCAGAGCAAGCTCCTGATGCCGCCGAGTACCTTGATATCGAATTTGAGTGTGGTGATGCGGTTGCAATTAACGGTAAGCGTTACAAAGCCCATGAAATGTTGGCTGAACTGAACAAAATTGGCGGCAAGCATGGCATTGGACGCTTGGATCTTGTTGAGAACCGCTATGTTGGCATGAAGAGCCGTGGTTGCTACGAAACGCCGGGCGGCACAATTCTTCTGAAGGCTCACAGAGGTATTGAGAGTATTACCTTGGACCGCGAAGTCGCTCATTTGAAAGATGATTTAATGCCGCGTTATGCCAGCATGATTTACAACGGCTATTGGTGGGCGCCAGAGCGTGTGGCCATTCAGACATTGATTGATCACACTCAACAAAGCGTGAGTGGTTTTGTGCGCGTGAAGTTGTACAAAGGTTCTGTGACAGTAGTTGCGCGTGATTCTAAAAACACTTTATTTGATCAAAACATTGCGACGTTTGACGATGACGGTGGCGCTTACAACCAAGCCGATGCTGGTGGATTCATTAAATTAAATGCTTTACGTATGCGCATCGCTGCTAATGCACGTCGCAAACGCGGTTCTTGAACAATCAAAGATTAAAAGGGTAAGACATGCAATTCGAACAAGTAACAGTGAACAAAAAAGCCAACGTATTCTTTGACGGTAAATGTGTATCTCACACAGTTACTTTGCCCAATGGCGAACGAAAATCTGTTGGCGTGATTTTGCCAAGCACATTGCGTTTTGACTTAACAACCAAGGAAGTGATGGAAGTGGTTGATGGCACTGCTCACGTGAGCATCAATGGTGCACCAGAGCAGGCCTTTGCTGCTGGTCAATCATGGACAGTTGAAGCGGGTGGTTATTTTGTGATTCGTGCCGAACAGGCTGTTCACTACGTTTGTCACTTTGGTTAATAACTAATTAGTAGCTGATTAAGTATTAATTCTTGGGCAGACCAGTGATGGTGTGTCCAGGAAGAACCCCTTTCTTACTGAACCAGCCTTGGTTCATTTCTAAGGCAAAGCGAACAGGCTTTGTTGGGCAATGGTTATCTTCAGTCATTGCTTTCATCTCTAGAATATTCACGATCTTTCCATCATCCGCAATGAAGGCGATGGCCAAAGGAATTTTTGTGTTTCTCATCCAAAAGCAATGAGTGGCGCTTTGCTCAAAAATAAAGAGCATGCCGTCATCTGCAGGCATATAAGTGCGGTGCATGAGGCCTAATTGACGTGCCTTTTCTGTTTTTGCAACTTCCGCTTGTATTTTGTAGAGGCCCGCATACAGATCGATTGTGGGGCCTTGCTGAGCCATTGCAGTTGAACTAAGCATAAGGCACGC
>JAGVCB010000223.1 GCA_020059445.1 Polynucleobacter sp.
AAGTCTATCAAGTTGATTCTCCATCTCTATGTGACCACCAGTAAATATAAACCTATCAGGTTCCATTAAGGGCATGATGTCATCACTTAAAGCGGTCATAATTTCTCCTAATCCAGAACAAACCTTGCCAACCGCTTTTATAATTCTTCCAGCCGCATTCACTTTACCGATATTCAAATCACCAAAATATCTAAAAACAGGGTCAATAATACCATACTTTAGACTTCCTCCTATGACCTTAAAGTAATCGCCAAAAATATCTATAGACTCTTTAAGTCTATCAAGTTGATTCTCCATCTGTATGCGACCACCAGTAAATATGAATCTATCAGGTTCCATTAAAGGCATGATGTCATCAGCCAAAACAGTCATGGTTTTGCCAATGCTTGAACACACTGTACCAATTGCTTTCATGGTTGATGCCGCTCGTCTCGCCATTTCTATGCCTTTTGTATCATCAAATACAGATGTGATGCTTTTGCACAAGTCCATAATAGAAACAGCTATATTAACGACGCCAGTTTTAATGTAATCCATCGTTTCGGCACTAAGGTTCAATACGGGAGCAAACCACCAACCAAAAATAGAAAATGATATCAAACTTAATAAATGTTTTTTGCCTTCTAATACGCCCTCAGCTATCTTAGCAGAAGATTTCAATAAAGACGCCACTCGTTTAGCGACACTTGTGCCTTCTTTAACATCGGTTTGAGTAGCAAGTTTTGAAGCAATGTTGATAATTGAAAGTGCCATCTTTAACACCACTGGCGTCAAAGCATTCATGGCAGCAGTGCCAGCCTCCATTGCTGGAATTAAAAACATCTTAGCATACCAACCGCCAAAATATGCAAGTTTAGGTAATGCCCAAGCTGCATCAGTCACTGATTCGGCTATATCAAAAGCACTTTCCAAAATATTAGACAGATTCTCGGCGGTTTTTTTGGCAGCTTCAATGTTGACATTTTTAGTTAACCCACTTGCCATATCTATGATCGCAAGTGCCATACTGATTACCACTGGTGTTAAAGCACGAAGACCAGCAACACCAAGCCACATAACTCCAATAAACAGAAAAGCAAAGAAAGTTCCAAATAGAGCAAGCAGAGGCAACATGAATGCTGCACCAACCACAACGCCAGCAATTGTGAAAGCAGCCAAAAGAATTGAAGCGGTGCTAGACGCAATCTGCTCTGCATAACCAAGGTCCACCGACTCAGAAATGCTTTCTCCCATATTGATGATCGCCGACACCAATCCAACCATTACCGGCGTCAAAGCATATATTCCCAATATACCAAGAGCCATCAATGGGAGCAACAACACTAAGACGGCAGAAAACACACCAAGTATCATTAATGCCGCCGCTCCCGTCACAACCGCAAGAGCCACAAGCGCGGCAGACATCATTATCTGGGCAACTCCAAGAGCTATTTGTGCCGCTTCACCTGGATCAACAACTTTAGACAACAAAGAGCCAAGAAGCAAAACACCAATTCCAAGCAACAGCATGGCTGGAACCATGAGCAGAAGCATAGCTCCACCCTTGTAGATCGCCGCTATAGAATTTGGTGTTACGAGTTGACTAGCCCATTCCATAGTTTTAGCAGCAGCGGCAGCAGCCAATAAAACGCTTACAGCAGCAGTTACAATGACGCCAAGAACAAGAGCCACTTCTCCTGTTCCTGCGGCATCCAGCCCTGTAAATGCCATAATGATCTTTGCTGCGGCAATAAGCACTAAACCAAGAGCAACTACAGCACCAGCCATTGCTGCAATTGTGCCTGCTGATTTCAGGATGGCATCGCCTCCTTTCATCTTGGTGTCAAGTTTCGGTGGCTTACCTCCTCCCTTTGGTCCCTTGATGTCATTCTTTACTTTATTTTTGGTGAGTTTTTCTTCTATCCTTTCGCGCTTCCTCCTCCTCTTTTGATCGATAGTTTCTAGCTTTTCACGCTTGATTCTTTGACCTAATAACCTTTGTT
The DNA here is from genome assembly GCA_020059445.1 of Polynucleobacter sp. Lineage (GTDB taxonomy): Bacteria > Pseudomonadota > Gammaproteobacteria > Burkholderiales > Burkholderiaceae > Polynucleobacter. Next base: position 1,983 of record JAGVCB010000223.1, read on the forward strand.
CGTCACCTGTCGGCGAAGAATCCTTTAATCCCCTTGTTCTTTTGGTAGTGGCACCCATCTTTTTGCCTAGAATGGCAATGTTTTTATCAATGCTTCTAACGTATCGTTCTACGTATGGATCATGCACCCAACCAGAACCTTTTGTGCCAAGAGTTGATTTGAGTGTCTCAGCCGTGGACTTGATATTTTCGGCGATTTTACCATTTGCAAAAAAGCGATATAGAGCAACGATGCCACCAGCAATTGCAATACCGTGTACAATCCAGGCATTCAACTGCGTAATCATCGTGTGAATGCCCTTTAACTGATTCTGCAAGTAGTTATTGGCTCGTTGCTGGTCGCTCTCAACCTTATCTTGTACATTGGCGTTGTTCTTGGCGTTGGAGTCCGCTTGCTTATTTCCTTCAGCCATCTTTTGCTGCAATTCACGGAAACGACGGACAGAATCCACATCACCACTACGCATACCTTCCATCAAGGAATTCATCTCACTGGTGAACGATTCACGAGACATACCCATCGCATCTTTGAAGTCCTTACCTTGACGTTCCATCTTGGAGGACAACAGTTTAGCAGCATCATCGATGCCAATACGAAAAGTTTGCTCCGTCATCTTGCCAGCACGTAACATACTCGCAAGATTAGCGCCTTGTGTTTTGCCAGCATCTGCCATCTCAGCTAAACCATCCATGATCTTACCGAGCTTCTTTTCGTCACGCGCTATTTCAAGTTGCTTCTTTTGAAGCTCAAGTTGTTCTTTTTCAGCCGCCGTAATGGTTGGGTTCGCCAAATCTTTCTCGATTTGTGCTAGCTTTTCTTCTGGATTCTGATCCTGAATAGATTCAAGCAGACGTGTCGCCTCACCAAGCTTCATGCCGAAGCGGCGCTTCATGATCAGGTCAAGACGGGATATTTCAGCCTTAGACAGTTTCTTTAAGTCAGGCAAACCAACAGGCTTGCCTCGTGCATCACGCTGGAAGGCATTTGCTGGAAGAGCATTGCGAATTGCATCGCCTACACCTTTCATAACCGCATCTGGATCGGCATTGCCCCCCATTACATTCTGCAATTGACCAGATGACGCAAGTAAGTTTTTTGTTTCAGCAGAAGCTTCCATGAATGCTTCCAAACCACCTTGAGATGCTTTGAAAATACCTTGCATCTGGCGATCAATACCGAATTTCTGAGCAGACGCCATCCAACCAACTACAGAATTGGCAACATCTTGAGAATAGACGCCAGTGTCACGCATCAATTGTGCAATCTCACGCGCCGCTTCCACTGCACGCATCATTGCGTCACCCATCACGCCAGTTACTTTAGAAACCGTCGTCATTGTTCTCGCCAAAGAACGAGAACCTTCAACCGACATTCCAATATTCATGTTCCATTTTTGGAACTCATCGGCAGCAGCTTCAGCATTAGCACCTACCTGCCACGCACCAGATGCAGCATTGATCACAGTGTCTCTAGTTTCATGAAGACTGCGATTACCTTTCTTTAATTGTGGCAAAATCATTTTACGCAGAGCACCGGCGTATTGATGAGTTGCCTTAATCATATCGTCAGACATCTGGAGCAAATCACGATATCCAGCAGCTAACTTCTTTCCTTCGGCATTAGCTCTATGGAATGCGCCAGTCATAGTTGCCGCCATGCGAGTGCTTTCTTGTTCCCACTCGTTCATGTCAGATACTATGCCGCCAAGTATCTTACTGGTGTATTTTGAAAGCGTACTTGTTAAAGCACCAATACCGAGATTTGCCAGTGTGAGCGATACACTCCACTTATCGTAGGTTTTCTGTATTTCCTTTGCTGTCCTTAGTATTTCCTCTTGTTTTTCCTTTATCTTAATCAAGCCAGCTTCAGTTTCGCCCTCTGTTGCAATCAACGTCGCCAATTCATCGGCTTGCTTTCTGAAAAGTTGCTGTTTTTCAATTCTCTCGTACAGTTTCGACAATTTGCGTGTGGTGAAATTGCCTTCAATCAATTCGTTGATCATTTCGCGAACTGCTATAGTCATCAAATTGACTTTCTCGGTGGCACGACCTGATGCTTCTTCTATACCAATCACATCGACTACACCACCTCCACTTAATACATCTGCACCACCTTTACCTACTACATCAGCATCGCTTCGTGGTGCTGTTCCTCCCCTTGGAGAAACCACTGTAATGCCTTTAGCAGCAATATTGTTTAATGTGGCGCTGATGCTCTTGAGTGTTGAAACTATTTTCCTTTCAATGTTGACACTTCTACTTACAGAATTTGCTACGGTTTCTACACCAGTTTTAATGTGTCCTAAAACTTCTTCGCATAAGCATGAACTACTTCCTCCTCCACCAGCAGAAGTAGCGCCACCACCTTTGGCATTGGTTTGAATAGCCTTAAGCGAATCTCTGCAATCCTCAAGATAGGAAACAACATCTTTCATGCTTTCATCAAACTTATCTTGGAATTCGTCAAGGAATTCACCTTTGAACCAATTTTGAAGTTCTTTAAGTCTTAATTTCTCTTCATTTATGAGTTCATCGATTTTGGCTGTGGTGCCTTCGATCTTAGAAGTGATTTGAGATACAGGTGCAGCCATAGCATCAGCCAGGGCGGTCATTATATCTTTGCCGCCCAGCTTCTCCACGTCTATAACCGTGGTCCTACCAAGTGCATCTTGAATCTGTTCTGTGGGCATTGGTTATATCTCAATTCTTATCACTGATGTGTTGGTTTACGTCTCCACCAACCGGGATACCTGGGACTGAAGCCGATTTAGTTCCAATTCCAGGCACAGTTTGCTTCGAGTATCTAGTCAAATCGGCTGCTCTTGGATTAATCTTCTGTTGCAATTGTTGTCTGACTTGCTGGCGGTATTTTTCAACTTCACTCGGACTCATTAATCTAGCCCTCTGAACTATACCAACTTCACCCAGCAGAGTCTTGCAGTCAATAATCTTTACCGCATTGTTCTTCCATGCATTCTTGCTTAAATAGGTTCGGAAACCCTTTACAATTTCTAACCTACCTTTAATAGCTGTCTGATACTGAAAGGTTCCTTTATTACAGTATTGAGCTACTACCTTTCTCATGTCATCCAACGTTAACATGTGTAAATTAACGCCAGCAATACGACCATCTCTGTAAACACTTGACACCAATACAAACGGCGTTGGATCATGTTTCCAGAATAAGTACCTGCCAACAAACAACATTCCTGGCTTGATCTCCCAGACCATTGCCTGCCTAACAGGTCTAGGAGCTTGCGCTTGAGGCTGTTGAGGTTGAGGCTGGTTTGTTTGGGTTTGATCGGGCTGAGAAGGGTCAGTTGGCAGTTGCCCAGGACTTTGCAAGTTCTCTGCCATTTTCGTTATTTAGGGTGTGTCGTGATTTTTTTATTGATTTCTCCTGGTGCGTCTGATATAATTTCCGTAGAAGGGAGATGCCAATGAACTATAACGACCTACATCTAGTGTACAACCGTAACCGCTACAGCCTTCCACCTATAAAGGAGAAGCCGCAACCTGTAGAGGCTCCTGTCACAGCGCAAGTCGTTGAGCAGCCTATGGTTGTGGTTCTTCAGAATGAACCTGAGCCGGTACGGGAGCATTACATTGAATACGTTCCTGCTCCACGCCTACCGTCTCAAATACGGACGATTGGCGAAATTGCATTGGGTTGGCTGGGATGGGAATGGCTGAACGGAACTTTCCGCAAGGAAGTTCAAGGCGACCCGAATCAGCACGTCAGTGACCACAATTAACCACCCCCGCCGCCGCCACTCGACCCGTCATGGACTTGGGAAGAATAATCGCCACCAAGGGGATTGCGGACGTGGACCATACCCATCGTTCCACCTTCGCCATCCCACTTGTCTTCTTCTTTTTCAGCTTCTGCGCTTTCTTTGAAGAAGACGTGGAGGCTTTTAGCGATTTCTTCCATCACTTTCTTGCCGAGTTCTTCCTTTTTCGTAATCCCATCACCCATCAAATCATTGAAAATTCCATCCATGTCAATTAAATAAGCCGATCCAAATGGATGAGTTTTGTTCTCACGCTGAACCCGATAAGCAACCTGATCACCAATCTTATACAACCGTAC
>JAGVCB010000082.1 GCA_020059445.1 Polynucleobacter sp.
AATTGAGTAGAATATTGGTAAAGTTGCAATTCTAAGAATATAAATGAAGTAGGAGACAAAATGTCAGAAACTATCGGACACCATATCAATGGTGAGGTCATTCGTTTTGGTGGCTCAACGGCCCCAGTGTATGAGCCTGCAACAGGTCAAGTTCGTGCAAATGTAGAGTTGGCCTCGGTCGACGGAGTCGCAAAAGCGGTTGCCGTAGCCAAAGCTGCTTTCCCAGCTTGGTCAAGCACTCCTGTGACACGTCGTGCCAAAGTCATGTTCAATTTCAAAGCCATCATCGAGGCGCGTATTGATGAAATGGCCGAAGTGATCACTCGTGAACACGGTAAAACATTTGATGACGCTAAAGGCGAGATTCAACGTGGCTTAGAAGTTGTGGATTTTGCTTGTGGCATTCCTCAGCTTTTAAAAGGTGAGTACACCGAGCAGATCGCCAAGGGCATGGATGCATGGACCATGCGTCAAGCGCTTGGGGTGTGTGCAGGTATCACGCCATTTAACTTCCCAGCAATGGTACCCATGTGGATGTACCCGGTAGCAATTGCCGCTGGCAACACATTTGTACTTAAGCCTTCAGAAAGAGATCCTTCAGCCACTTTATTGGCTGCCAAGTGGTTAGAGGAGGCAGGTCTACCAAAAGGTGTCTTTAACGTTGTGCAGGGCGATAAGACCGCTGTGGACGCATTGTTGAATCACCCTGATGTTAAAGCAATCAGCTTTGTTGGATCAACTCCAATCGCTTCTTACATTTATGAAACAGCTGCTAAAAATGGCAAGCGTGTTCAGGCTTTGGGCGGAGCAAAAAACCACATGGTGGTGATGCCTGATGCTGACTTAGATCAAGCAGTGGATGCATTGATGGGCGCTGCTTACGGTTCTGCTGGTGAGCGTTGTATGGCGATTTCAGTAGCAGTGGCTGTGGGTAATGTGGCTGATGCTTTGATTGAGAAACTATCTGTTCGCATCAAGAAACTCAAGGTTGATAATGGTTTAACCCCTGGTGCTGAAATGGGCCCATTGGTGACCAAGGTTCACTTGGACAAGGTCACAGGCTTTGTTGATGCTGGTGTTAAAGAAGGAGCCAAGCTAGTAGTAGATGGCCGTAACTTAAAAGTGGCTGGTTGTGAAAATGGCTTCTTTTTAGGTGGTTGTTTATTCGATAACGTGAAGCCTAATATGAGTATCTACAAAGAAGAAATCTTTGGCCCAGTGTTAAGCGTGATGCGTGTGGATGATGTTGCTACTGCGATCCAATTGATCAACGATCATGAGTATGGCAACGGCACAGCGATTTTCACCAGAGACGGTAACACTGCCCGCGAATTTGTGAGTCGCATTCAGGTGGGTATGGTGGGTGTGAACGTGCCTATTCCTGTGCCAATGGCATTCCATTCATTTGGTGGTTGGAAGCGCAGTCTATTCGGCGATCACCATGTGCATGGTCCAGAGGGTGTGCGTTTCTACACTCGCATGAAGGCTGTGACTCAACGTTGGCCAGAAACCATCGCTCAAGGTCCAAGCTTTAGCATGCCTGTGAATGGCTAATTGACAGTCATTAAAAGAAAGTTTGGATGAAATCATGGGGGCTCATTAGCCCCCATTTCTTTTTGATTAAATCGTGTTCTTGAACTCAATGATCATTTGAACGCCATTGCCTGCAGACTTATCCTCGATTCGAATCGATCCTTTGTGTTGCTGGATAATTTCTTTGACAATCGCAAGACCTAAACCACTGCCAAATGATTTGCTGCCCAAGATCCTGTAATAAGGATCAAACACCTTGATCTTTTCAGAGTCAGGAATGATGTCACCGTCATTGCTCACAACCAGACGAATGGTGTCAGATACCTTGGCCAAAGAAACTGAAATAAGGCCGTGTGTTGAGCCATATTGAGAGGCGTTATCAATGAGATTTTGTATCACACGCTCAATCTTATGTTGTTCACCCTCTATCAAGCAGTCATTGTTGACACATAACTCAATCGTTTGGCCGCGTTGAGTGATGAGTGGTTTGGTATTTTTAATAACTTCTTTACAAATACCATCGAGGAATAGCACTTGCTTTTTTTCCTGGTCAGTTGCACCACTGACGCGACTGAGGGTCAATAGTTGTTCGGTCAAACGGGTGGTTCTACGAAGACCATTCAAAGCTTCGGACAACGATTCATCTCTGTCAGTATCATTTTTGGCATTAACGGCATTTTCAATATGAAGTTGTAATGCAGCAATCGGTGTTCTGATTTCATGGGCAGCAGCGTCAATGAACTGTTGTTCACGTTTGAAGGCTTTTTGAACTCGATCAAGTAGATGATTCAGCTCATCAATCACAGGCCTTAGTTCAGTAGGGGTCTTTGATAACTTGATGGGTTTGATGGATTGAGGTTCGCGAGTGGCAATGACGTTCGCTAAAGTTTGTAAAGGTTGAAAGCTTCTATAAGCAATCAAATTGATCACAATCAATAAAATCAGTGAGCCAATGATCAATGGCGTCATGATCGCCACCCCTAAGTCACCTGCCATCTCGCCTCTGACTGAGTCCATTTCAGCAACCATTACCCAAGTATCACCTGATCTGAGTTTAAAAACTTGCCATAAATCTTCGCCAATCAGATTTTTGCCAAAACCCTCAGTCATTTGACCCAAAGGCTTGTTAGGAGCAGTGGCAGACTTAGCCAGTAACTTTCCGCTGCTATGCCAGATCTGAAAAGAAATCTTACTTTCGTAAGGGTGGCCGGTAATTTCTTCTGTTGATGAATGTTGGTGCTCTAATTCTTTAGGTAATTCAATGATGATTGGATTAGTAATCGTGGCATGCTCGAGTTGCTTAGCAGCTAGAACCTCTAGAACTCGCGCAGAGGTTGCAAGTCGGGCACTGAAAATCTCTTCTGATTCATGTTCAGTGACAAAGTGAGCGGCAAGACCCATGCCACCCAAAATCAAGATCATGGATAAAAATATACCCAGCAATAATCGTTTTCTAATTGAAAAATAAATCATGATTCTTCTATATCACCAATTCTGTAGCCAACACCTCGCAGAGTCTTAATGATATTGGGACTGATTTTTTTACGTAAATTATGAATATGCACATCGATCGTATTACTTTCAACGCTATCATTCCAGCCATACAGCGATTCTTCAAGCTGAGATCGATTGAAAACCTGATAGGGGCTCTCTGCTAACTTCTTCAGAAGGGCAAACTCGCGACGTTGTAAATCGAGTATGGCGCCTTTCCAGGTCACGGATAAAGACGTTAGGTCAATGACTAAATCGCCAATTTTTATTTGATTGACCGTATTGCCACTGCGACGTCTTTCCGGAACTCGAATCCTGGCTAGCAATTCATCTAATTCAAATGGTTTGGTGAGGTAGTCATCGGCTCCCAAATCCAAACCTAAGATACGGTCTTTGGTGGCATCTCTGGCAGACAAAATCAATACTGGGATGTGGCTACCTTTTTGACGAATGGTCTTGAGCACCTCAGTGCCATCTATTTTTGGCAAACCTAAATCTAAGATGGCAATATCAAACTCGCCATCAGTGAGAGCGTGGATGGCTTTTTGGCCATCCTCAACATGGTCCACTTGGTAGTTAGCCCTAGTCAAAGCGGTCATCAAGCCGGAGGCGAGTAATTCATCGTCCTCAACCAATAAAATTCTCACCGCCCATTGACCTTTTCGTAAAAGATTAACTGTCTATTTGATTAGTTTAATCTATTCAATCAGTTGTTTATTTTAGTTTTTCAGCTACTTTTTAAAGTAATTGATTGATTTCCTTGCGTCGACCATCATCGGCCACTTTGCGACTATTTCTGGCGGGAGCTAGCAAAGCTTTACGCAAAGATTTCTCAGCGCCTGAGTAATCACCGCTTCTGAATAAGAAGTCAGCATAAAAGTAATTTGGGTCAATACCGTCAGGATTGATGCTTAAACCTTTCTTTAGGTACTCAGCTGCTTTTTTGTCGTCTCCAAAACCAATCGGCCAACCTGGAACTTGATAGTAGAGTGACCCCAAACTTGTGTACGCAGAGCCATCTAAAGCAGTGGGATTGATTTCGAGTGCTTTTTCAAAAGTGTTTTTAGCATTTTTGACATGTGCCAATGCTCCCAGCCCACCTTTTGCACCTGCATAGCTAGATTCAATAATTCCTTGCCAAATCAAAATCTCGGCACGATTAGGGTTTTGGGCGACTAATTGATTGGCGTCTTTGATCAATGATTCAAAGCCTTTTTCATGACTTGATTCAGGGCTTTGATACTTGATTTTTTCCCATTCTTTTTGAAGTATGCTGACGTCTTCTTCGACGCCTGCAATGGCAAAGGAACTGATCATTGATAAGCCAATCAAAAGAGCGGCCGGTATTTTCTTGATGATATTCATATAAACCTCGCGATTATTTATTTAGATATTTGTTGATGATTGGAAGCTGACCTTTGATGGCTTTATCAGGAACACTTGGAAACAAGTGATTCATAAAGACAAAAAAGGATTCTTTGAAACCTAATTTCTTTTCCCAGGCATTGCCACTTAGAAACTTCATGAATTCTTGGGCAACTGAGTCGGGTGCATCTGCATCTGTTTTAAGTTCAGCATTCATTTGCATCACTTGATCTGAATTGATGCTTGTTTTGGTCGCGCGCGGAGCGAAGTACCTGACTGAGACGGATGAATTTGATAACTCTCTTCTCAGCGATTGAGAAAACCCTCGCAGGCCAAACTTGCTGGCGCAGTAAGAAGAGAAGCCTGGAAAACCTAAATAGCCAAAAATAGATCCGATATTGATGATCTGAGAAGACTCCTTCTTCAAAAGAGGCAATAATTGTTTGCATAGAAGCATTGGAGAAATCAGATTGGTTAGCATCAAGTGTGTGATGTCCTTGTCTGATTGCTGCTCAAATCTCTTAAACTGGCTGATACCTGCATTGTTGATCAAAAGATTAATCCCTTGTTGATCCGAGATGGCGTCTATTAATCGAACACTGGTGCTTTC
>JAGVCB010000222.1 GCA_020059445.1 Polynucleobacter sp.
GAGCGGTTTTTTTCATTCCTCTTTTTAAACAGTAAGGCATCCTTTTGGGCCTCTAAATCATCCTCAATGATTTGCTTGGCAATATCTTCCTCAGTGGTTGCATCAATTAATTCTTTATTTATAGTCGATTTTGGAAATGTAGAGGGATCATTCATGTCAACTTTTATACTCGTTATCCCAGGTATTTTTTCTTTCTTCATATAAATCCTTTTTGTCATATTTGTTAATTAATGAAGCCCAATAAGGACAAAACCCCCAATTCATAGAAGTAGGGGTTCTCATTTATTAACGCTTATCTGAAAAGATTGTTTACAGCATTTTTAATTAAATAAATCCAAACAAGCATCCAAGCCCACATGATCAAAAGCCAAATCTGCTTTTTCTTTCACGATTGGTTTGGCGCGGTATGCGATGGATAAGCCTGCGCCATGCATCATCGGTAAATCATTGGAGCCATCACCCATGGTGATAGCCGCATGTTTATTGGCACCCAATGCTAAACAGCGCGCTTCAACATAAGCTGCTTTGGCTGCGCCATCAACAATGTTGCCCAATACTTGACCGGTTAAAAATCCATCGACGATTTCTAATTGATTGGCGTGCGCTTCAGATAAATTCAGTTGGGCCTGAAGCTTGTGCGTGAAAAAAGTAAAGCCTCCAGAAACCAAAAGTGTATGTATACCTTTTGCGTGTGCACCAGCAATCAACTCTTTAGCGCCAGGATTGAGCCGCAAGCGTTGATTAAATACTTCATCCAAAGCCGCTGCAGGTACACCCTTTAATAGAGCCACGCGCCTGCGCAAACTCTCGCTGAAATCTTTGATTTCGCCGCGCATCGCAGCTTCTGTTATTTCTGATACTTCTTTCTTTTTACCTACGGCATCCGCAATCTCATCAATGCACTCAATGTTGATCAAGGTTGAATCCATGTCCATGGCCAAAACCTTGATATCTGATCCTTTGAAATGCTTTGGTAAAAAACCCACATCCGTTTGATGCAAAACACCTAAATTGCGAAGGTGAGTGCGCTGCTCAGTATTCAACGCATCTTTTAACTCTAGGACTGCAGTACGAGGGGTTTTCTTAGTCACAGAAAGGATCGTGTGAGATTTTTCCATCTCGCTGATCAGCTGATCGTTGATGGTGTCTTGATGGAATAGGGCAATGTGCATCATGATGTTTTTAGTGTTTCAGGTTTTATAGCAGTATCGCTCAAATGCTTGAGCAACTGTCGAATCGCCTCAAGTCTTTGAGCCAATGTGATGAATGCTTCCTTATCAGCAGGCAAAATCTTTAATTTATCTTGGCCATTGAGCTGGATTCGCTTATTGGTTTGTACCAACTGAATGATCTTGATTGGATCAATCGGTGGATTGGGGATGAACTGAATCGTGATCTGAGCAGGATTGGCATCAATTTTCTTGATGCCCAAGACGGACATGTTTAAGCGCAAACGATGTGTTTCAAATAATGACAGAGCTTGTTCTGGCAAATCACCAAAGCGATCAACCAATTCTTCTTTGATATCCATGAGTTTCTCGAATGAGCTCACAGTGGCCAAACGTTTGTAAAGAGAGAGGCGCTCATGCACATCGGGGCAGTAATCATTGGTTAAAAGTGCAGGAACTCCCAAAGTGATATCGGTGATCACTTCCATCGGTGCCATCAAGTCAGGCTCTTTACCATTCTTTAAAGAATTCACTGCTTTATTGAGCATCTCGGTATACAGCTGGAAACCAATTTCAGAAATATCACCGGATTGTTTATCGCCCAAGACTTCACCAGCGCCACGGATTTCTAAATCGTGCATCGCCAAATAGAAGCCAGAACCCAATTCCTCCATCGCCTGAATCGCATCCAAGCGCAACTTGGCTTGTTTGGTCAAAGCATCGGGATCAGGCACGGTTAAATAGGCATAAGCTTGGTGGTGTGAACGTCCCACGCGACCGCGCAATTGATGTAACTGAGCCAAGCCAAACTTATCAGCGCGGTGCATGATGATGGTGTTAGCTGTTGGTACGTCGATACCGGTCTCAATGATGGTGGTACACAACAAAATATTGGCACGTTGTGTGACGAAGTCACGCATCACGCGCTCAAGATCGCGCTCATGCATTTGTCCATGAGCTACCACGATGCGAGCTTCTGGCAAGAGCTTCTCTAAAGACTGCTTGCGGTTCTCAATGGTGTCGACTTCATTGTGAAGGAAATACACTTGGCCGCCACGTTTGATTTCTCGAAGCACAGCCTCACGTATAACCCCATCGCTCTCTCTGCGCACAAAAGTTTTGATCGCCAAACGTTTTTGCGGTGCTGTGGCAATCACGGAGAAATCTCGCAAGCCTTCGAGAGCCATACCCAAAGTTCTCGGAATAGGGGTGGCAGTCAATGTTAGGACATCGACTTCTGCACGAAGAGATTTCAGGGCCTCTTTTTGACGCACACCAAAACGATGTTCCTCATCAATGATCACCAAGCCTAAGCGTGGGAACTTCACATCGGCAGAAAATAATTTATGCGTACCAATTACGATGTCTGCTTCACC
>JAGVCB010000129.1 GCA_020059445.1 Polynucleobacter sp.
CTGTTGAAGTTGAGCGTCCCTGGATGGGTTAAGCCTGATCTTATCGATACGCATCGAAGCTGCCTTAAGGTATCTTGGTAAATGAACCAGATATTCATACGGGGTTTGCTTCACAAACTTAGGATGAACCAGTTGCTGAATTTGAGCTGTGACGTCTGCATGCGCATTGCTCGATAAAGCTTTTAATTGAGCCATGCGCTTTTGTAAATCGGCATGAGCCTGCAACGCGCTTAAAGCGTGTCGACCGACCTCTTGGGCAATCAAGGCTAACTTGGGTTTGCCTAAATCAAGACGCTGCTTAAATTCTTCAGCATTGGCAGGTAATGGCTCCATCAAACAAGATCTCTCGATAGCAAGATCAATCACTTGTGAGATCAGATCCTCGGCATTGCCAATGTTCATGAACAAAAGCCCTAAATCTCTGGCACCAGGCAACTGCTTGTGTAAAGCTTTGATGGTCTCTCGCATGGGCAGTGCAAATAATCGACGCAATCCTTGCAGGTGAGCTTTTCTGGAAACATCTGGGTCATCAAATACCTCGATGTCACAATGAGTCTGCTGATCAACCAGTGCTGGGTAACCATATAAATTCTGTTTACCACGCTTAATTTCAAGCATCTCCGGAAGAGTTCCGAAAGACCAGTCTTTAATGTTGTCGGTGTGCGCAATCGAAGCTTTGGTATTTGATTCTTTGACGCCCGAGGTAGCAGAATTAAAAACATCAGACGCATTGCTCTTTGATGGTGTAACGAGCTGATGGACCGCACTCGCAGCAACCTCCTGAAAAACTTCTCTGGCCGCTTGAGAATGTTCCCCTCTTAATTTACTCAGATTGCGCTCTAAATCAATTTGTCGACCATACTCATCCACCAAACGGAAGTTCATAAAACAATGAGGCGGTAGGTTTTCCGGTCGAAAATCTGCGCGCTGAACTTGCACTTGAGTTTGCTCACGAATGTCTGCGATCAAAGCATCTAGGTAATCGCCATCACCAAATATATTTTTCTCAGATACGCGCTCAACGAATTTTTTGGCGTAGTCAGGCAAAGGAACGCAGTGACGGCGTAATTTTTGCGGCAATGATTTGAGATAGAGTTGAGTTTTCTCTGTGGCCAAACCAGGAACGAGCCACTCACATCGACGCTGGTCGATTTGATTCAGCAAGGTCAATGGAATAACCATGGTGACGCCATCTTTCGGACTACCCGGCTCGAAGTGATAACTCAGCTGCAACTCAGTACCCGCCATTTTGATGATCTTAGGGTATCGATCCAAGGTTACTCCAGCGGCCTCATGTCTCATCAAATCAGTTTTATCTAATTTAAGAGATAGGCTATTTTTAGGATCTTCTTTGAGCCATGCCTCAAGACTTGCCTTACAAAAGACAGTATCAGGAAGCTGCTGGTCATAAAACGCAAATAGCAACTGATCATCCACCAAGACATCTTGACGACGAGAACGGTGCTCGAGAGCTTCGATTTGTTTGACAAGGCTTAAGTTATGCCAAAAAAATCCGCTAATAACCCCACCAGTCCCACCTTGCTTTTGTGCCTGAGCTGCCTCCGCCTGTCCAAATAAATCAGCCTCCACCAAAGCTCTTTGAATAAATATGTGACGGGCCTCTAGTGGGTCCTTCGGTGAGAGACGAATCTTTCTACCGTGATAAATTGGCAAACCATAAAGGGTCCCTCGTTCGTGCGCCATGACTTCACCTTGGCGAGCATCCCAAAATGGATCACTCAATGAGCGGATAATGCGATGACTAGCGACTTTTTCTACCCACTGCGGCTCGATCTTGGCAATAGTTCTAGCAAAGAGTCGACTGGTCTCAACCAGCTCTGAAGCCAAGATCCATGCCCCTGCCTTTTTACCAATCGTTGAACCTGGCCAAATGTTCAGCTTGATACCCCGAGCACCCTCATAAATACCTGGTCCATGTTTTTCATCATCGGCTTTTTTTGCAATATTGCCAAGAAGACCTGTCAATAAAGAAAGATGAATCTGCTCAAAGGTGGCAGGTGTTTGATTTTCTTTCCAACCTTGCTCAATCAATAAACGGTGCAACTGTCCATGAATGTCACGCCACTCACGCATTCTTCTAGGAGAGATGAAATGAGTCTTACACAGGTTTTCTAATTGACGATTACTTTGCTTATTGACAAGCACCTGCTGATACCAATCCCACAATTTAACGAATGATAAAAACTCAGATCTTTCATCGGCAAAGATCTTGTGAGCTGTATCAGCTGCTTGAGCATGCTCCATGGGTCGATCTCTTGGATCTTGTGTGGCCATCGCAGTGGCGATAATCAAAACCTCTCTGAGTGCTTGATGTTCCTTCGCTGCCAAGAGCATACGCCCCACTCTTGGGTCTAGTGGTAATGCGGCTAATTGCTTACCAATCGGTGTCAACGCCCCTTGCCTTGGGCCATCAGACTCCATGGCACCCAACTCTTCTAATAGCTGTACACCATCGGCAATGGCTCGACCCAAAGGCGCCTCAAGAAATGGGAATTCTTGGATTTTTGGAAGCTTTAAGGCGCGCATCCGAAGAATTACGGCAGCCAGTGAACTTCTTAAAATTTCAGGATCGGTAAATTTTGGACGGGCATTGAAATCAGCCTCGTCATACAAGCGAACACAAATACCATCAGAAACACGTCCGCATCGACCAGCGCGTTGATTGGCCGCTGCCTGAGAAATCGGCTCTACCTGGAGTTGCTCAACCTTGTTGCGGTAGGAATAGCGCTTAACCCTAGCCAAGCCCACATCAATCACAAAACGAATACCAGGCACTGTCAAAGATGTTTCAGCAACGTTGGTAGCCAAGACAACGCGACGGCCACCCTCACCCTGGAACACCCTTTCTTGCTCACTCACAGATTGTCTAGCAAATAAGCTCAGAACATCGGGACGAAAACGCTGGTTCAGAACATGATCTTTACGTATAGCCTCTGCGCAATCTCGAATTTCACGCTCCCCTGGCAGGAACACCAAAATATCGCCTGCTGAATGAGGTCCATCACGCCACAGTTCCGAGATAGAATCCAACACAGCTTCTGGGATTTCTTTAGGATCTTTCTTACCCACTTCAAGCAATGGTCTGTAGCGAAGCTCCACCGGGAACAAACGGCCACTAACCTCAATCACCGGCGCTGGGTGCTCTTTTGAGCCGAAATGCTCTGCAAAACGCTGGGCATCAATCGTGGCAGAAGTGACTATCACCTTCAAATCTGGGCGCTTGGGTAATAACTGCCTCAAATAGCCCAAAAGAAAATCAATGTTCAGACTGCGCTCATGAGCCTCGTCAATGATGATGGTGTCATAAGCTTTTAAAAGTGGGTCGCGCTGAGTTTCGGCCAACAAAATACCGTCTGTCATCAGCTTGACCGAGGCGGTTGCGGATGTTTTATCTGCAAACCTCACCTGATAGCCCACATCCTCTCCGATGGGACTGCCCAGTTCCTGGGCAATTCTTTTGGCTGTTGAGGTAGCTGCAATCCGTCGTGGCTGGGTATGACCAATCAACTGCCCTGTGCCATTGGCACGCCCTCGTCCCATGGCTAGACAGATCTTGGGCAGCTGCGTGGTCTTGCCAGAACCGGTTTCTCCGCACACAATAATGACCTGGTTCTGCTCTAAAGCATGGGTGATTTTCTCCCTCTGACCAGAGACAGGTAAGCTTTCGGGAAACTCAATTTTTAAAAGTTTGGTTATTTTTTCTGGTTGCACCCTATAATTTTCCACTATGCCTACAAATCAAGTACAAAATAATTTTCCCTTCGTTGCGTGGCTACGCGATGTAGCCCCCTACATCCATAGTTTTCGTGGCAAAACCTTTGTCATCGGATTCGCTGGTGAATTGGTTCAAAAAGGTGGATTAGAGGCCTTGATCCAGGATGTGGCCATGCTTCATGCCATGGGCATGAGGATTGTCTTGGTCCACGGCTCACGCCCTCAGGTGCAAGAACAACTTGATTTAAGAAAAGTGACCAGTCGTTACGGCACAGGCGCTATGAGTGGTTACAGGATTACTGATCCTGCAGCCCTAGAATGCGCTAAAGAAGCCTCTGGTGAGCTGCGTCTAGACATTGAGGCAGCATTTAGCCAAGGTCTACCCAATACCCCGATGGCTGGCTCACGTATTTCTGTTATTTCCGGTAACTTCATTATTGCTAGACCCGTGGGCATTGTGGATGGGGTTGATTTCATGCACACAGGATTGGTTCGCAAAGTCGATTCTGAATCCATTGCTCACTCTTTGGCGAATAACAAAATTGTCTTGATGTCTCCTCTTGGATTCTCTCCAACAGGTCAAGCATTCAATATTGCCTACGAAGATGTGGCCACAGCCACTGCGATGGCCGTGAAAGCCGATAAGTTGATTTTCTTGACTGAATACAACGGCATCACCAATCTTGAAGGTGAACTCATCAAAGAATTCTCATTGCGTCAGCTTGAAGATCACATTAGCTGTCTTACTTTGGCTGATGCAGATTTGAAGGTGCTCTTACAAAACGCTATTCGTGCCATCAAGTCTGGTGTGAGTCGTGTGCACCTATTGCCGCATGATCGTGACGGCGCCTTACTCGAAGAGTTATTCACTCACGACGGCATCAGCACGATGATTGCAGCCTCTGATATTGAACATTTGCGTGAAGCCAATTTAGATGACGTCGGCGGTATTTTGCAATTGATTGAGCCTCTAGAAGACGAAGGTATTTTGGTTGCACGTGGCCGTGACACCATCGAACGTGACATTACTCATTTCTCAGTAATTGAGCATGACCGCGTTCTATTCGGCTGCGCAGCGCTCTTCGCTTACCCAAATGGTTTGGGTGAGCTTTCTTGTTTGGCAGTAGATCCTCAAGCTCAAGAATCAGGGGATGGAGAGAGATTACTCAAGCGCATCGAAGCCAGAGCCAAGGCAACAGGATTGAAAAAACTTTTTGTTTTAACGACCAGAACCGAGCATTGGTTCTTAAAGCGTGGCTTTGTTAGAGCCAGTGTTGATGATCTACCAGCAGAACGCAAAGAGCTTTACAACTGGGAACGCAAATCAATGGTCTTGATTAAAAACATTTGATACAAATAATTTATTATTTAAAGAGGTAAAAGATGGCTCGCATGATTCATTGCATCAAGTTAAACAAAGAAGCTGAAGGTTTGGATTTCGCACCAATGCCAGGTGATTTAGGAAAGAAACTATGGCAAGAAGTTTCCAAAGAAGCTTGGGCTGGTTGGTTGAAGCATCAAACCATGTTGATCAACGAAAACCGCCTCAATATGGCAGACACTCGTGCACGCCAGTATCTTTTAAAGCAAGTAGAAAAGTATTTCTACGGTGATGGTGCCGATGGTGTTCAGGGTTACGTTCCAGAAAATAAATGATTCTCCAAGAACTCGGCTCATAAAAAAGGACGCCTCGGCGTCCTTTTTTATTGATGCACTTCACTCATCAACACATCAACAATTAATAAGTCTGACGTCGCACACCAGCAGCCTCACCAATCAAAAGCACATTGGCTTTTCTTCTGGCAAACAAGCCATTGCACACAACACCTGGTATCTGGTTGATTTGTGACTCTAGACCCACAGGGTCTTTGATCGATAGACCAGCCACATCCAGAATCCATCCTTGGTTATCAGTGACATAGACTGAATCTGCACCCTTCACTTTTCTGAGTGTTACCAACCCACCCAATTTTTCCAACTCACGCGCTACTTGAGCATGAGCCATGGGAATAATTTCTACAGGCAATGGGAACTTACCCATCACATCCACTTGCTTGCTGCCATCACAAATACAAATGAATGATTGAGCTAGTTGAGCCACGATTTTTTCACGGGTCAAGGCGCCACCACCACCTTTGAGCATGTGCCCCTGAGGATCAATCTCATCAGCACCATCGACGTACATCGGCAGACTTTGAACAGAATTACTGTCCAAGACCTTGAAGCCGTGCTTCTGTAA
>JAGVCB010000021.1 GCA_020059445.1 Polynucleobacter sp.
AATTTTGGCATCGAAAGTCTGCCTTGGTTTGGTATTGTGGCCTTGGGCATCATGACAGCTTTGACCTTCACGCTGCGTGAGCCGCCGATAGATGTTGTGGTTCATAGTGAGATCAAGTTCAGTCATGTACTCAAAAATCCAAATGTACAGTGGTTCATGTCTGCCAACTTCTGGATGATCTTCGGTCATGCCGGTCTCTACGTCTTTTACTCTTTGTATCTGGATCGCTTGGGTTACACCAAAGGTGAGATCGGATTGTTTTGGATGTTGGGTGTTTTGGCTGAAGTGATATTTTTTTACTTTCAAAGTTACTTTTTTGCCAGATTCACCACAAAGAACATTTTGCTCGCGGCCTACTTCATTGGCATCGTGCGGTTTGCTTTGATGGCTTACATCCCTGAATTGTTCATTTTGATTTTGGCCCAAGTGATGCACGCAGCCACCTTTGGTGCGCACCACAGTGCCAGCATCAAAATGTTGCAGACTTGGTTCAAGGGACCTTTGCAGGCAAGAGGACAGGCGCTTTACACCACCGTTTCATATGGCATAGGTGGCACAGTGGGTGGTTTGTTTGCTGGTTGGGTTTGGGAATACTTGGCTCCGCACCACGTCTTTGGTTTGGCAGCGCTCAGCAGTCTATTGGGCTACTGGTGTATGAGTCGTGTAAAAAAGTAAGCTCATTCACTGTGTAGAGTATTTTCTGAACGTAAAAAATTCTAGAACTTCTTTTTTCCCACTATTAATCTTCACTTCAACTGCTTCAGTCAAATTGGCTCCAGGAACAATCAAGCGAAGCACATTATTGGGCGCTTGGGGATTCAACTTTTTTAAGGGTTGATCGATAACGTACTCATGTGAATCACCCTGAATCAATAAAACTGGTCTTTTGAATTCTTGAGCAAGCGTTGATATTTTAGAAATAAATTCACTGAAACCAGAAATTTTTGGGGCCTTTGGATGAAAAGTATCGGCTTGCATAGCAATCACAATCGCTGAAGATTGTTCTTGATTGGCCAACATGAAACCACTTTCTAACCATTGTAAGTTTGCTTTATTGCGCGCGTCATATTCTTGAATGGCACCAGGTATTTTTGGGTCTAAATTATTGTTTGAGCCCACCTGATGGATTGTTATGAATAAGACCCCGTTCTTAGACCATCGTTGATTTTCAATGTACAAAGCATGCGTGCTGAATAATTGAGCTTGATTTTGAAGTTTGAGTGCAACAGGTTTTGAGTTTTTTGGGGATCTAAAAAATATCTGTCGAATTTTCTCCAATCTTTCAGTAGGTTCATAAGAACCATTGGAGCTTCTGTGACAATCCGTCCATTCGTTATCGCCGGGAGTGTAAATAAGGGGTTGATGAAAGTCATCAAACATCTTTTTAATATTTAAGAAAGCTTGATCAGAGCATTCACTGCCACCATTTTTAATATCTCCGACATGAATGGTGAACTGATTTTCTTTTTGTTGATTGATTTTCTTGATCAATTGGTCAAATGGCTCAGGATGTCCATAGGGCTGATCACCAATGGCTGTGAATAGAAAATCTTTAGCATGTGTTGTCCCGACAAGAAAAAGCGTTAGAAGTGGAACGAGCAATAAGCGAAAGAGGGTCTTTTGACTCATCATGACCTCATAAAAATAATCACCATCAGCCTACACCAAGAATATTACATGCCCGAGTAATTTGGGCCGCCAGAACCTTCAGGGTTTAACCAAACGATATTTTGTGTTGGGTCTTTGATGTCACAAGTTTTGCAATGCACGCAGTTCTGCGCATTGATTTGTAATTGCTGACCTTGTTCACCATCCACGTACTCATAAACACCAGCAGGGCAGTAGCGTTGCTCTGGACCATCAAACACCGGTAAGTTCGTGATCACTGGCACCATGGAATTAAGCAAGGTTAAGTGTGGTGGCTGATTTTCTTCATGGTTCGTATTGGAAATAAACACTGAAGATAATTTATCAAAAGTGATTTTTCCATCAGGCTTTGGATAATCAATTTTCTGACACTGATCAGCAGGTTTTAAATACTCATGGTCAGCATACTTGGTGTGAACAGTCCATGGCACATTGCCACCGAATAATTTTTGTTCAATGCCCACCATCAAAGTGCCGACATACAAACCTTTGCCCATCCATGGTTTGAAGTTGCGGGCTTTATTCAATTCTTGATACAACCAGCTCTTCTTAAACGCTTCTGGGTAAGCACTCAATTCATCGCCTGAGCGTTCTTGTGCAATCGCTTCAAAGGCAGCTTCAGCTGCCAACATGCCGGTCTTGATCGCGGCATGACTGCCTTTGATGCGAGAGGCATTTAAGAAACCTGCATCACAACCAATCAACGCACCACCCGGGAATACTGTCTTTGGCAAGCTGTTCAAGCCACCAGCCGTAATCACACGTGCACCATAACCAATGCGTTTGCCGCCTTCGAAGAACTTGCGCACGCTTGGATGGGTTTTGTAACGCTGGAATTCTTCAAAAGGACTGAGGTAAGGATTGCTGTAAGACAAGCCCACCACAAAACCAACAGCCACTTGATTATTTTCTAGGTGATATAAAAATGAACCACCATAAGTATCTGAACTGAGTGGCCAGCCAGCGGTATGAATTACCAGGCCTTCTTGGTGAAGTGCTGGATCGATTTCCCATAACTCTTTGATACCGAGACCATAGCTTTGTGGATCTTTGCCATCATCTAATTGATAGCTCTCAATCAATTGTTTACCTAAGTGACCGCGAGCGCCTTCGGCAAACAGGGTGTACTTGGCACGCAACTCCATGCCCAGTTGGAAATTCTCAGTGGCTTGGCCATCTCGACCAACACCTAAGTTACCAGTGGCAACGCCAACAACCTCACCTGATTCACCAAATAAAATTTCTGCGGCTGGAAAGCCTGGGAAGATTTCTACACCCAGGTTCTCAGCTTGAGTGCCTAACCAACGGGTGAAGTTCGATAAGCTCACCACATAGTTGCCGTGATTTTTAAAACACTCAGGCAACATCCACTGAGGGGTGGTGTATGACTTGCTCTCGGTGAGGAACATGAAACGATCTTCAGTAACGGCTGTATTTAATGGCGCGCCTTGTTCTTTCCAATCAGGGATCAACTCATTGATGCCGATCGGATCCATCACCGCGCCTGACAGAATGTGCGCGCCGACTTCAGAGCCTTTTTCTAAAACACAGACCGAGATCTCTTGCCCTTTTTCAGCGCTCAATTGCTTTAAGCGAATCGCGGCTGACAAACCAGCGGGGCCACCACCGACGATGACAACGTCATAGTCCATGGATTCACGCGGGCCAAATTGTTCGAGTAGCTCTGGGCTGGTATTCATGCAATCTCCATCAATCAGTTCTTTTGATTCACTCAATCACTGATTCATTGATTTACTTATTAAGCAGTCATGATTTTAAGTTCATTCTCAATGGATGCTCTAACAAACTATAAAAGAGCCAAAAGGAGCGTCTTAAGTTCAAGTATTACAAGGGTTTAGGGCATTTATTTGGTTCTTGGGGCAATTCTGTCAAGGTACCGTCAATAGAATGGTATATAAATAGGGGTTTGGCATATTGTTTGCTTAATAGCTAATAGGTAAAACAATCGGTTTTAGAGTCTAAAACCAGCTATCTTTGAATCAAATGGGAGTTTTTCATGAATAAGGTTTATGGTTCTGCAAAAGAGGCTTTGGCAGATATTGTCAAAAATGGCCAAACTTTTGCAGTGGGTGGTTTTGGTTTGTGTGGCATTCCTGAAGCATTGATCGCGGCATTGCGCGA
>JAGVCB010000177.1 GCA_020059445.1 Polynucleobacter sp.
CCATTTTTTCTTCCTCTGTCCCAGGTAAAAAGCCAATATCTTCGCCGACAGAGACCGTGACACGCGTGATGATGATTTCTGAATACAACTTTTTATCTAAAGTTTGTGTGAGTGCGGCGGCGAGCGTGAGCAAGGTTTTGCCTGTACCGGCTTGACCCAGTAAAGTCACAAAATCAATATCGGGATTCATGAGCAAATTCAGGGCGAAATTCTGTTCGCGATTGCGTGCGGTGATACTCCAAACATTGTTTTTTTGATGAGAAAAATCACGCAAGGTTTGAAGTAGCGCTGTTCGTCCTTGTACTTCTCGGACTTGGGCATAAAACGGCGTGCCACCATCAGAGTTCTCTTGATAGACAAACTGATTCACCATCATCTGAGCGACTGTAGGGCCGGTGACCCGATAAAACATAGTGCCTGATTTTGTATCGCTCCAGCTTTCCATGTCCTTGCCATGTTTAGGCCAGAAATCTATTGGTAACTGGAGTATTCCTGCATACATCAAGTCACGATCTTCAAGCACTTGATCATTGAAGTAATCTTCTGCAGGCAAGCCTAGGGCGCGCGCTTTAATGCGCATGTTGATATCTTTTGATACCAACACCACTTGTCGATCCTTACGGCTTTGCTGAAGCTCTCGCACAACACCTAGAATCATGTTGTCTGCTTTGCCTGTCGGCAAGCCATCAGGCAAAGTAATGCTGTTGAGTTCTATTTGGAAGAACAGATTACCTGTGGCATCTTTATTGCCTAACTTATTCAGGGGAATACCATCTTCTAAAACACCACTGGTGTTCGCTACCAATTGATCCAATGAGCGACTCACAGTGCGGGCATTGCGAGCAACTTCGCTCATACCTTTTTTGTGATTATCCAACTCTTCAAGCGTCATCATTGGCAAATAAACGTCATGCTCTTCGAAGCGGAACAAGGCTGACGGGTCGTGCATTAGCACGTTCGTATCTAGAACGAAAAGACGGATGATGCCGTCATTTGGGATTTTCCTGACACGCGTTGCATTCTTCGCAATCGGTGGTGATGATTTTTTGCTGGATTTACTTGGCGCACGCATTTTTTCAATGGCAAGATCTGCCAATGATTGAGACTCGTCTGCGTCTAGATCTAAACCAAGAGATTCCTCGACTAATTCGCTTACTTCGTCTATTTCTTCAATTTCAATTCTTTTTGGACGTTTCTTTAACTCTGCTTTTGGCTGACGACTGATGTTAACTTTATCTGCTGCTTGTGATGGGATTGGTGGCAGAGGCATTCCGGAGGTCTCCTAAAAAAGAAAAAACCGCCTACCTATGGGTTGGGCGGTTGATAAGGTAAAGGTGTTTTTGTGCATCTAAGTGATAACTTATCCTAGTTTGTGTGACATTGCAATCACAAAGCGATAGCAGCTTTTAAAACATCTTGAACGTGCCCGGGAATCTTGAGTCCTCGCCATTCATGACGTAATACGCCTTCTTCATCGATCAAGAATGTGCTGCGTTCAATGCCGCGAACTTGCTTGCCATACATGTTCTTCATTTTCATCACCCCGAACATTTGACACAGAGTTTCTTCGGTATCGGCAATTAACTCAAAGGGGAGTTCAATCTTTCTCTTGAAGTTCTCGTGTGACTTGAGGTTATCTCTTGAGATTCCAACGATCAAAGTATTGGCTTTGGTGAAATCATCAATCGCATCTCTGAATTCCATGGATTCAACCGTACAGCCTGGTGTGGAGTCTTTTGGATAGAAATACATGACCACTTTACGTCCCCGACAGGCTGTGGGCGTGAAAACCAGGCCGCTTGTTGCCGGAATCTCGAAGTAAGGAATTGGTTTACCGAGTGCTGCGCTCATTAAGTCTCCAGTTTTATTATTTTTGCTACTTTTAAGTATATTTATATCAGAGTTATTTAAAAAGTCGATCTTTTTACTTACTTTTCAATCAACAAAGCTGCCACTACTTTTCTGCCCTCAGCCATGAGGACGTTATAAGTTCGACAGGCAGCCTGTAAATCCATGGTCTCAAGACCAATATTGCGGGCAATCAAGGGGGCAATCAGATTTGGTTGAGGGAAGCGAATGCGCTGGCCACTGCCAAAAATAACCACTGCGGGCTCAAGCTTGGCAATTTGCTCAAAATCCTCGGTTTTAATATCTTCAAAACGGGCGCAAGACCATTCAATCACAGGGCTTTCTGGGGATAGAAGCAAAGAATTTGTGTAGCGCTGAGCGTTGATTTCGATGTAATTGGAGCCATACGCTGAAACCGTGTTCAGAGTAGGCTGCTTATCCGGTTGTAGTTTCACGTTAAATCGCCTCAGGCTCTGTCATAATTACAAAATTATAGATAAATTAAGACTTTATAGTATTCCTATCAGTCTCTAAGTGATTATTGTGAAAGAAATTAAAAAATCCTCCAAATTAAATAACGTTTGTTACGACATACGTGGACCCGTTCTTGAGCTCGCTCAACAGATGGAGGAAGAGGGCCAGAAAATTATCAAGTTGAATATTGGTAATGTGGGTGTTTTTGGCTTTGATCCTCCTGAAGAGATTCAGTTGGACATGATTCGTAATCTACCGAATTCAGCTGCTTACTCAGATTCCAAGGGAATTTTCTCAGCACGCAAAGCGATCATGCATTACTGCCAAGAAAAAGGTATTCAAGGCGTAACGCTGGATGACATTTATACAGGCAATGGTGTTTCAGAATTAATTGTTTTAGCCATGAATGCTTTGTTAAACGTTGGCGATGAAGTTTTGGTGCCTGCACCTGACTATCCTCTATGGACAGCGGCGGTAAGCCTCTCAGGCGGGACGCCCAAGCATTACATGTGTGATGAGGCTCAAGATTGGTCTCCAGACATTGCTGACATCAAAGCAAAAATCACGCCCAAGACCAAAGCAATTGTGGTGATCAACCCGAACAATCCAACGGGTGCTTTGTATGGTGATGAAGTTCTTAAAGAGATCATTGCTTTGGCTCGCGAACATGGCTTGATCATCTTTGCTGATGAGATTTATGACAAGACTTTGTTTGAGGGCGAAAAGCACACATCCATTGGCGCTTTATCAAACGATGTTGTGACGGTGACATTCAATGGCTTGTCAAAGAACTACCGTGCTTGTGGCTATCGTTCTGGTTGGATGGTTGTATCAGGCGATAAAAGCGGCGCCAAAGATTACATTGAAGGCTTGAACATGCTTTCATCCATGCGCTTGTGCGCAAACGTTCCTGGTCAAAATGCGATTCAAACGGCATTGGGCGGATATCAAAGCATTGATGACTTGGTGGCGGAGGGTGGTCGTTTGCGTCGCCAAAGAGATCTTGCTTGGGAGTTGGTCACAAAGATACCTGGCGTGACTTGCGTTAAGCCAAAAGCAGCTTTGTATTTATTCCCTAAATTGGATCCTGAAATGTATCCAATTGAGAATGATCAAGAGTTCATTGCAACCTTGTTACGCGAAGAAAAAGTGTTATTGGTACAGGGCAGTGGCTTCAATTGGCCAAAGCCAGACCATTTTAGAATTGTTTTCTTGCCGCATGAGGATATCTTGCGTGA
>JAGVCB010000118.1 GCA_020059445.1 Polynucleobacter sp.
ATGACATTGGTAAAAACATTGTTTTTAAAAAGAACCCCGAGTATTGGGGGTCGCAACTGAACGTGCGAGTTGGCTTTTTTAACTTTGACAAAGTTTCTTACCGTTTGTACAAAGATGACACTGCTCGCTTAGAGGCATTCAAGGCTGGCGAATTCGACACATTGGTTGAATACCGCGCCAAGAACTGGGCAAAGAGTTATGTGGGCCCAAAATTCAGAGATAGTACTTTGAAGAAACAACATTTCCAGCATCGCAACGGAGCAGGAATGCAAGGATTCGTTATGAACACACGTGATCCGATCTTCAAAGATCAACGCGTTCGCCAAGCCATGACTTTGGCCTTGGATTTCGAGTGGATGAACCGTCAATTATTTTATGGGCAATACCATCGCATCGATAGTTATTTCTCTAATAGTGAGTTAGGCGCATCCTATGAAGCCGCCAGTTTGCCAAGTGCACAAGAAAGAAAGTTACTAGAGCCTTTACAAAAAGCCTATCCACAGCATTTCCCCAAGGGTGCTTTGGGCCCCATGCTTTTACCTGTGACCACAGAAGAGCCTTCTAGCTTGCGCCAGAACCTCAGAAAAGCGAGAGAGCTACTGGCTCAAGCTGGTTGGGTTTACAAGGATGGTGCTTTAAGAAATGCCCAAGGACAACCATTCCGCTTTGAATTCATGGATGATGGTGGTGCCATGTCTCGCCTGGTATCGGCCTATGTGCGCAATCTTGAAAAGCTTGGCATGGAAGTGGATATGAGGACCACTGATTACGCTTTATATCAAAAACGTTTGGAAGAATTTGACTTTCAGATGACCAGCATGAAGTTCCCTGACTCACAAAGTCCTGGAAATGAATTATGGGATCGCTACGGTAGTCAATCAGCTAGTACCAAAGGCTCAGACAATATTCTCGGTGTGCAATCGCCCGTGGTTGATGCTTTGATTTCGGCGATTGTCAAAGCTCAAACGAGAAAAGACCTCATCACTGCAGCCAGAGCTCTAGACCGAGTCTTGACTCACAGTTATTACATCGTGCCGCATTGGTACAGTGCCACGCATCGAGTGGCTTATAAATCTGATATGGGATTTCCAATGCCGCCAAGTTACTTCGCTGCTGAATCTTGGATTCTTTCCACATGGTGGCGCAACACCCCATCAAATTCTCAAGCCGGAGCCACGCGATGAACAGTGCATTGTGGCGATACATTGCTAGACGAATTCTTTTAATGATTCCAACTCTCTTGGGCGTCATCACTTTGACTTTTGCAGTGATTCAATTTGTGCCAGGCGGACCTGTAGAGCAAATGATGTTAGAGCTCAAAGGTCGAGGCGATGCGAGTGTGGCTGCCGTTGAATCATCGGGTGGTGGTAACTTTTATCGTGGTCGCCAAGGCATTGATGAAGAACGCCTCAAAGAAATCAAAGCGCTGTATGGATTTGATCAGCCACTATGGGAGCGTTATATCAATATGTTGGGTCGCTTTGCCATGTTTGATTTAGGCCAAAGCTATTACCAACATAAAAGTGTGGGGGATCTGGTTCTGTCAAAAATGCCAGTCTCAATCAGTTTGGGGCTTTGGACATTTTTGATCACGTATCTGATATCAATCCCACTCGGCATTAAAAAAGCAGTGCGAGCCGGTACACGTTTTGACACCGCAACCAGTGTGGTGATTTTGATTGGCTACGCCATTCCGGGATTTGTATTGGGGGTTCTATTGCTGGTGCTGTTTGGTGGCGGAAGTTTTTTCCAGCTATTTCCTCTAAGAGGTTTGACCTCAGATAACTGGGCGGAGCTCAGCTTGATTGGCAAGGTCATGGATTATTTTTGGCATTTGGTTTTACCGATCACTGCTTCTGTCTTGGGTAACTTTGCCGTTATCACCATACTTACCAAAAACTCTTTTTTAGAAGAGATACGCAAACAATATGTGATCACTGCCAGAGCCAAAGGCTTGAGCGAAGACAAAGTCCTCTGGAAGCATGTGTTCCGTAATGCAATGATTCCTTTGGTCACAGGTTTTCCATCAGCATTCATTGGAGCCTTCTTCACAGGCTCTCTATTGATTGAAACTTTATTCTCTTTAGATGGTTTGGGCCTTTTATCTTATGAAGCTGTCATGAAACGAGATTATCCAGTGGTGTTGGGTACTTTGTACTTATTCACCCTGATTGGTTTATTCACCAAATTAATTTCTGACATTGCTTATGTCTTGGTTGATCCACGCATTCAGTTTGACAGCCAATCAGGAGGTCGCTCATGAAGAGGAGTTGGCTTCATCAATTGAGAGAAAGTGATCGCTGGGCTAGATTTAAAGCCAATCGCCTGGGTTATTGGAGTTTGTGGATCTTCACTGGTCTATTCGTCTTGAGTTTATTTGCTGAGCTCATCGCCAATGATCGACCCATCTTGGTCAGCTACCAAGGTAGTTTGTATGTGCCGATTGTGAAGGACTACCCTGAAACCACCTTTGGTGGAGACTTTCCAACCCCGACCGATTACCTTGATCCTGATATTAAAAAAACATTCAGTCAAAAAGGCAATTGGGCGATTTATCCAATCATCACTTACAGCTACGACACCCTCAATTACTTCGCCAAGGAACCAAACCCAGCTTCGCCATCGCGCGACAACTTGCTCGGGACAGATGACCGAGGCAGGGACGTTGTGGCTAGGTTGATTTATGGATTTCGTTTATCAGTTTTATTTGGTTTGTGTTTGACCATCATCGGTGTTGCGATTGGTGTGTTGACCGGCGCAGTGATGGGCTACTTTGGTGGTAAAGTTGATTTGGTATCCCAGCGCATCATTGAAGTTTGGAGCTCCATGCCTGAGCTGTATTTGCTCATCATCTTTGCTTCGATCTTTGCTCCAAGTGTGGGTTTGCTGATCATCTTGTTATCTCTGTTCGGTTGGATGGGTTTATCTGACTATGTGCGTGCAGAGTTCTTGAAAAACAGATCATTGGAATATGTCAGAGCTGCTCAAGCTTTGGGTTTGTCCAGCCAGCAAATCATGTGGCGCCATATTTTGCCGAACAGCTTAACCCCCGTGATCACATTCTTACCATTCCGCATGAGTGGCGCGATTTTGGCTTTGACCAGCTTAGACTTCTTAGGCTTAGGGGTTCCTGCAGATCAGGCCAGCTTGGGTGAACTCTTGGCGCAAGGTAAAGCCAACTTGGATGCTTGGTGGATTTCATTGTCGACATTTTTAGTCTTGGCAGGAACTTTGATGTTATTGACATTCATGGGGGACGCGGTACGGGATGCATTTGATACGCGGCGTGCCAAATCAGTGAAGGTGGCACCATGAGTCAAGCAGATTTCAACTTGATTGATATCAATCACCTGAATCTTAGTTTTGGAAGAAAAACTGTCATCAGTGACTTCAGTTTAAAAATCAATACTGGTGAAAGAATTGCGATTGTTGGAGAGTCTGGTTCCGGTAAAACCCTGACCGGTTTATCGATCATGGGTCTTTTGCCAGAAGGCGCGAGCATTACTGGTGAGATTAATTATCAAATTAATCAAAAGTCACAAAACTTATTGGCATTGAGTGAAGCTCAGATACGCAGCATTCGTGGCAAAGACATTGCCATGATTTTTCAAGAGCCCATGACGGCACTGAATCCACTTTACACAGTGGGTAATCAAATCATGGAAGCGGTGCAGTGCCATGAGCCAACTTTGAGTAATGCGGTTTGTCAGCAGCGCGCCATTGAGCTTCTTGAAAGAACGGGGATTCCTCAAGCAGCTGAACGTTTTTCATATTACCCGCACCAACTCTCAGGCGGTCAACGTCAACGCGCGATGATTGCCATGGCCTTGGCTTGTAAACCAAGATTGTTGATTGCGGATGAGCCAACCACGGCTTTGGATCCTAGTTTGCGAATTCAAATCTTGGATTTATTAAAAGATTTGCAAGAAGATGCCAAGTCACATGGCGGCATGGCAGTGATTCTGATCACTCACGATTTGAATATGGTGCGTCATTTTGCGCAGCGTGTGGCCGTGATGTACCAAGGCAAGTTATTAGAGTGCAAATCTACTGAGGAAGTTTTTAATCAGCCTGATCATCCTTATACCAACAGTTTGGTGAATAGTAAGCCGGTGCGTAATGTCTTGCCTTTGGTGCCGATTGCACCAGTCTTGCTCAAAGCAGAGCAGATCAGTGTTGCTTACCCTCAGGCAGGTAAGGGGACATTGGGTGGAAGCTTCGGTCGAGGCATTGCACAATTCATCAAAGGTTTTCATTTTTCTGATTTGTGGAGACGTGAATACCAACAAGTTGTTAAAGACGTGAGCCTTGAATTACGCCAAGGTGAAACCTTGGGGTTGATTGGTGAATCAGGTTCAGGCAAATCGACTTTGGCGATGGTACTTTTAGATTTATTGGGTCAAACAGGTGCGAAAGTATCCGGTCATGTCGAAGTCTTGGGTCATGATTGGCTCAAGTTAAACGCATCAGAACGCAGCCGTTTGAGAGCTTCGTTTCAGGTGATCTTCCAAGATCCTTTTGGCTCACTGTCACCCCGCATGACGGTTGGGCAAATCGTTGGTGAAGGATTGTCTTTGCATCAGGCTGATTTATCAGCGGATGCCAGAAAAGCAAGAGTCATTGATGTTTTAAAGGAAGTTGGCTTGGATCGGACTGCTTACAGCAGGTATCCCCATGAATTTTCTGGTGGCCAAAGACAGCGCATAGCGATTGCCCGAGCATTGATCTTAAAACCTCAAATACTGGTCTTGGATGAGCCAACCTCCGCCTTGGATGTCACGATTCAGAAGCAAATCTTGGCCTTACTGGCTGATTTACAGCACAAATACAACATTGCTTATCTCTTGATCAGCCATGACCTTGAGGTGGTGGAAGCTATGTCTCACCGTGTCATTACCTTGAAAAAAGGTAAACAAATTAAGCACCAAGAGCTGTAATCCGACATTTGTTTGTAAGCTAATGTTCAGGTTATAATCGCCCCTCATGCAAAAAATACACCGCAAACTTCTCGCTACTGTTGTTTTGCTCGGTTCCCTTCACATGGGACCGGCCTTCGCTCAGTCATCGACTGAGTTTGAGTCTGAGCCATTGCCCCCGTCATTTGCCTCAACAGTTTCATCAGCGGTTGTTGATAAAACTGAAACCTTGATCAATAACGCCATGCAATTAATTGGTGTTCGTTATCGCTGGGGTGGTAATACGCCCCAAAGTGGTTTGGATTGCAGTGGTTTTGTGCGTTATGTATTTAATGACACCTTTGGTTTTTTATTGCCACGCAAATCAGCGCAAATGAGCAAAGTTGGTTTGGAGATTGGTAAAGAGGAGTTACGCCCCGGAGATTTGGTGTTTTTTAATACCATGCGTCATGCTTTTTCTCATGTAGGTATCTACGTTGGTGACAATAAATTCATTCACGCACCATCCAGAGGTAAGTTCATTCGTGTGGATGACATGACCAAGGTTTATTGGGAAAAGCGTTACAACGGTGCACGTCGAGTCGAAAACTCTGCAGACTTTGATGTGATGTCTGAAGAGCAGCGTCAACAGTTGTTGATTGATTTCCAAGAACGTTTGGATAAGACCGGTCGTCTCTAAGTAAAGCTGGTCAACCCCTACCAAAGTAGGTCATTTCTGACTAGTTACATTTTCAATATACTTTTTATTTCTGAAATCTGCTTCATCACAGACTCTTCCCCAGCCAAAATGGCTGCACTTCTTGACTTAAAGTCAGTGCCTCTCATACCGTTCAATTCCGGCTGAATCACTATTTGAGCAAGATCTAACTCAAAAGTATTGATACTTTTTCCCATAATTGAAGTTGTTTGCAAAAGAATGCCCAAACTGCCAGAGCTATCTTGAGAGCTTGGTTCGGTTGAGATATTCACTGCAATCACAATATCAGCGCCCATTTGTTTGGCATATCTCACTGGAACTGGGGATACCAAACCTCCATCGACATACTCGCGACCTTGAATGATGGTTGGTTGAAACACTCCTGGAATGCTGCAAGATGCACGAACAGCCTGGCCTGTATCACCACGCTGAAAAAGGATGCCGTTGCCAGTTTGTAAATCAGTACCAACAATGCCTAATGGTATAGACATGTTCTCAATACTTTGATTTTTTACCAAGCGATTG
>JAGVCB010000161.1 GCA_020059445.1 Polynucleobacter sp.
ATCCAGCAAACCGGTGAGCGCAATATGAACGCAATCAGTGGGTGTGCCGTTCACATATAAAAAGTTATCCCTATCGCCACCAGCCATGCGATTAACCGTGAGTGGTCGAGATAATGTCAATGAATTAGATGCGCCACTGTGGTTTTGCTCGGGAGCAATCACCGTGATCTTGCCCAAAGGGCGAAGCGCGTTCACCAAAGCCAATAGGCCAGGAGCAAGATAACCATCATCGTTTGCGATCAGAATGTGCATGTAATCCTAAAGTTAACTGACCGAGCGACGATCCATCATCGCTCTTGCTAAGGTGCTGGCATCCACATACTCAAGCTCACCACCCACCGGAACACCTCTGGCAATTCTTGATACTTTGATATCACGTACCTTCATGATCTCGCCGATATAGTGAGCTGTCGCCTCACCTTCGCTGGTGAAGTTGGTAGCCAAAACAACTTCTTTAACAGGTACCGGACTTTTCTCAACACGATCAATCAATCGATCCAAATGAATTTCATTGGGACCCAAGCCATCCAAAGGAGAAAGCCTGCCCATCAAGACGAAATACAAACCTTTATAAGTAAGGGTTTGTTCAACCATCAATTGATCTGCTGGGGTTTCAACCACACACAAAATACTTGGGTCACGTCGCTCATCAGAGCAAGTGCTGCAAATATTTAATTCTGAAAAGGTATTGCACGATGAACAATGCTGGATATGATTGACCGCATCAAGCAAACTTTGACCTAATACCGCCGCACCATTGCGATCGTGCTGCAACAGATGAAAGGCCATTCGTTGCGCAGACTTAGGACCCACGCCTGGCAAAGCTCTCAAAGCTTGAACCATGCGTTGCAAAGCATCTTGAGCTTGATCAGGGGATCTATTATCTGACATCAAAACTATTCGCTAACAATCTCAAAATGGCAATTTAAAGCCAGGTGGCATCGGCATACCAGCCGTTGCACCAGACATTTTTTGACTGGATACCTGCTCAATTTGGCGATAAGCATCTGCATAAGCAGTCACCAATAAGTCTTCAAGCATTTCTTTGTCATCCATTGCAGTATCAGCAATCTCCACACGCTTCAAAGCATGCTTACCTGTCATTGTTACTTTGACAGCCCCACCTGCAGCCTGACCAATCACTTCCAAAGCCTCAAGCTCAGCTTGAGCACGCTTCATGTTTTCTTGCATCTGCTGTGCTTGCTTCATCAAGCCAGCAATATTACCTTTCATCATGCTTATTTCTCCGAATGAATGTTTGGTTTTATGGGTAATTATTGAATGGGGCGAATACTGCCGGGTACGACTGTGGCACCGAATTCAGTTTGAATCGTTTTCACAAAATCATCGTTGGCAATTGACTCTTCTGCCCCTTCTTGTTTTTCTTGCTTGATCTTCGCCTCCACTGCTGCGATTGAGTGATTGGCTTTGCCGGTTTCAATCAAAATCGTCACTGATTTACCAAGGTAGTTAGATAAAGCTTCTTGTAAACGCAAGACATTTTCTTTGCTCGCCAGCTGAGGCATTCCGACAATCACTGTTGCTTTGACAGAATCACCTTGCTCATTCCAGTTTTGAAGTTCTGTTTGAAATGCCAACTGTTGCAACAAGCCTCTTACTGGCAAGGCTTTCATCCATGACTGCCAATCCGGATCTTCAGAGTTGTAAGTCACAGTAGATGCCTTAGGCGCTGCTGTTGATTGAGGAGCTGATTGAGAAGATGACTGAGGTACTGACTGAGCCTGTGCTACTTGAGGAGCTGGGGCTGCCTTGACTGAATGGCCAGCAACATTGGCTGCAGCTTTAGCAGCATTACTGATTGAACTACCGCCTGCCCTTGGTGTTTGATTGGATGGACTTGATTTTGTGGAACCAGCTCCATCACCAGGTTTGAAAGCCAGCATTCTAAGAAGTGCCATTGTGAAACCAGTTTGCTCATCTGGTGCCAAAGAGAGATCTGGACGGCTGGTGATGGCAATTTGGTAATACAACTGAATATCTTCTTTATTAAATTGTGATGCCAAGCGTCGAACTTCAGTGGCTTCCGGCCAATCATCTAATACTGCTGATGGAACAGTTTGACCTACCGCAATCTTTTGCAATAAAGATGCAAGATCTTGGAGAGCAAGAGAGAAGGATGAGCTTCTAGCGGCCATTTCATCAGCAATAGCGATCAGCGCACCACCGTCTCCGGTTCTCAATGCATCCAAAATTTGGATCAAGTAGGTTTCGTCCAAGGTACCTAACATGGCACGAACGGCAGACTCAGTCACCGGACCTGCAGCATAAGCAATCGCCTGATCCGTCAAAGACAAAGCATCACGCATCGACCCTTGAGCAGCTTTGGCCAAAATGCGCAATGCGCCAATCTCAGACTTCACTTGCTCAGACTCGAGGATTTTTTCCAAATGCTCAACAATCGAAGGCACTGGCATTTGTTTTAAATTGAACTGCAAGCAACGTGACAACACTGTCACAGGGATCTTTTGTGGATCGGTGGTTGCCAAAATAAACTTCACGTGCGGCGGAGGCTCTTCTAAAGTCTTCAACATAGCATTGAAGGCATGACCGGTCAGCATGTGGACCTCGTCGATCATGTAGACCTTGAAGCGCGCACTGCTTGGAGCGTACATGGCCTTTTCAAGCAATTGAGCCATATCATCTACGCCACGATTACTTGCCGCATCCATTTCTATGTAGTCAACATAACGTCCAGCATCAATTTCTGTACAAGCTGGGCATTTCCCGCAAGGCTGAGAAGTCATTTGACCTTGACCATCTGCGCCCGTGCAATTGAGGGCCTTGGCCAAAATACGAGAAATGGTTGTTTTACCAACGCCTCTTGTGCCTGTGAATAACCAAGCATGGTGCAAACGCTGCTGATCAAGCGCGTGAGTCAATGCCTTGACCACGTGTTCCTGGCCAACTAAGGTTGAAAAATCTCTTGGGCGCCACTTTCGGGCTAAAGCTAATGCTGTCATATTGTCATTCTACAAGTAGAAGGCAGTAGAATGTCGGAGGACGGGCCTCCTCGCATGGTGGCTTGGTAACCTGGTCAGGTCGGGAACGAAGCAGCCAAAGCCAAGTACTGCCAGTGCCGAGGGTCAGGCTCGTCCACCTACTAACTTGTTTAATCAAGGATTTTTGGGTCAAAAATTGATTCATTCAGTAGAACCCATCTCTAAAACATCCCCATTTGCTCCCAATAAATAACTTTTTACTGGCTTATCTGGTCTCAACTGAGCCACACACCCTCTATAAATACTCATTTGAGCATCGTACTTAGCAAATAACTCACTGCTTGGCTCTGGTATCGATAACTTGTAGTCCAAGATGATCAATTCGCTTGGCAACTCTATCAAACGGTCAATTCTGAGCAATCTTCCATTTGAGTCAGCAACATCCAACTCCTCCCAAGAGGCTTGAATCTCTGGGTCAGAGAAAAAATGTTTGGCTTTTACTGAATTCAACACACTTAAAGCGCAATGCCTTGCTTCCGTGGCCACCCCAGGACTGAGATTCAGCCAAGCAACGATTTCTTCTGCGCTTGGCATTACAGATGAATCTCTGATGCCAGCACGCACCACATGTTCCATCACTGCATGGAAAGCCACTCCCAAATCAATCATGCGTTGCTGATCAACACTGACTAACTCTTCATCAAAACGGATATTTCTATTAGCTTCGCCGCGCCAAGAAACATTGAAATCAGCAAATAACTCAAAAGGCTCTTTGATATCAGCAGTTGCAGCGCTTATTTTTTGATCAAAAAGATTGATTTCTTTCTCTAAGGAATCAGGCATGAGATCAACCCCCGCTCTTGCTAAGCGGTCATACCAACTATTTTTGGCAATTGCTGTATCACTCTTTGAGTCACCTTTGTTGGCAGAGCCTGAAATGTAAACAGCCTCTTTTGCTCTGGTTAGGGCAACATAAAGAAGATTCCAATTTTCGATTTGAGAAATTTGTTCTTCTTGCTCTCGCAAAAACTCTCGTGCTGGATCTTTTGGCTTGGCTGAAAATGTTGGAGAGATGTGATCAGGGG
Source organism: Polynucleobacter sp. (assembly GCA_020059445.1). Lineage (GTDB taxonomy): Bacteria > Pseudomonadota > Gammaproteobacteria > Burkholderiales > Burkholderiaceae > Polynucleobacter. The sequence continues at coordinate 4,046 of JAGVCB010000161.1, forward strand.
CATCGTTACCAGGCAACCAACTCATCAAAATACCCACGTTATCTCTGGCAGACTTATTGGTGTTGGTGTTCATCAAGAACACAAAGCGGGATTCGAGTCCTTTGGCAGCATGTATGGTCAAGATTTTGACGCGCTTCTCAGATGTTTCCGAACTCTCATCAGCCTCATCTTCACCTGATGACTCACCCTCATCCGGGCTTTCTTCTTCAGCACCACGTTTGATCTTTTTAAGTTCATTGATAAAGCGTGACAAACTTGGGTAACGTCCACCATCAAGGTTAAGCGCTAATGATAGGAATGCATCCAGGTTGGACAGTACCTGATCTCGCTGTAAGCTTGGTGCTGAGCGGGCATAGCGCAAACGAATGTGGCTTTGACTATAAATGTGGTCGAGCAAATCATGAACTGGTAATTTTTTCGCCAACTCAGCCCAGGCAGCTATATTTGAATAGATGTGATGGTGCGGATGCTCAGGTAGTGACATTAATTGCCAAAGAGAATGAAGCTCCTGAGATTGTTTAGTCACCATCAAGCCCAGCAAATCTGAATCAGACATGCCATAGATGGGAGATCGCAAAACTTGCGCTAAAGCCAAGTCATCACTCGGAGTTATCAAAACTGATAACAAAGCCACCATGTCTTCGGCTTCGAGGGTTCTGAGCAACCCTCCTTGCCTTGGGCTGTCGCATGGAATGCCAGCAATTCTGAAAGCTTTTTCTATTTGAGCCAAATGAGTTCTTGATCTCAACAAAATCAAGAAGTCTCCCCAGTTGGCATTTTTTTCTTGTTTAATTTTTTGAATTAACTGAGCAACCTGCATGGCCTCATCAAAACTTTGCTGAACTTTTGTTTGCTTGGTGACATCAATGAAGGGATGCTCAAGGGCATTTCTTGATGGCTCTTGCCTAATCTCGGGCGATCCTATCAAAGGCAAACGCCAAACCTCACCTGAACCATAACTATTTTTCGCACTTGGATTTCGTTCCTGAGACTGAAATGGATAAGCATTGGGCACATCTGGGAGTGCAAATACAGCATTCACCACTTTGATAACTTCCGGACTGTTGCGTCTGGTCTTATTAAAGGAATGAACTTTGGCCTTGAATTGTTTATTAAGATAATTTTTTGCTTCGCCAAACAAACGGACATCTGCTCTTCTAAAGCGATAAATCGACTGCTTTGGGTCACCGACTAAAAATACAGAAGGCCTGTTCTCTTCCTCACCATAGGCATTCAACCAAGATAGCAAGATTTGCCATTGCAAGGGATTGGTGTCTTGAAACTCATCAACGAGCAAATGCTTGTACTTGGCATCAAGTCTGGCCTGCAAATAATTGGCCACGTCTGATGAGAGCATTAATTTTGCAGTGTAGGCTTCCAAATCTGAAAAATCTTGTACGCGCATGACTTCTTTTTTTGCTTGATAGTGTTTCAACATATCAATACCAATCGTGATCCAGGCCTGATGAATTCGGTGAGCCCGATGATCAGCACCCCAGCAATAATGGTCATACATGGCTTGAGCCCAGGTCTGCCGAGTGTTATTGATTTGTTGCTCTATGTTTTGAGCATCGTTCAATTGCTTGAGGGATTTTTTCACTGCCTCAGAAGCCAATAACTTTGCCAGCGGCGCATAGTCAGCGGTTAGGAAGGCTGGTCTTAAAGCTGCAGCGACATCTTCCGCTGAAAAACCATGAGCCTGTTTTTTGAGCGCCTCATCAATAGCGTTTGCGTATTTTTGATCATTTGATCCACCATTTTTTAAATGGCTGGCCAAACTCATCAAATTCATCAAAGCTTGTGAATCATCCAGCATGACTTTGAGTGGATCTTGGATCGCCAACCAATCTGAGCGATCACTGATTGCTTGGATTGGATTCACACCTTGCTTTTTGCAGTGCTCTAAATAACTCCACCACTCCGCTTTAACAGTTAAGAATCCTTTTGAACCAATCAGCAGATCATTTGCATTATTGGCTTTGAGTTCTTTGACAAGGAGTTCATATGCGGCACGTACAGCACCATTGCTGGTCGATGGCAAACTGGTCCACCAATCCTCCAAACACTCGTCTTGCAACCGTTTGACATCATCTCGAAGCTTTAGTCCCTGAGGAACTCCAGAACCGAGTGGTGAGCCACGCAAAAGACTGCTGAACCAACCATGGAATGTTTCAACATTCAAAGGTCGGGAATCGGATAAAACATCTTCGAACAAGAACCTGGCTTTGGGCAAGGCCAATCTGGCATTTTCAGCAGATAAACCACGTGCCATCAACTCTTCTATTAACTCTTCCTCTGGGCAATTAGCAAATTGCAAAAGCACTTGATCTAGACGACCGCGCATTTCTTGGGCTGCTTTTCGGGTGAATGTGATGGCAAGAATTTCGCTGGGCTTTGCGCCAGCGAGTAAAAGTCGAATGATGCGAGATACCAACAGCCATGTTTTGCCACTACCAGCGCAAGCTTCCACAACCACTGATTGATCTGGATCGCATGAGTCAAGAATTAACTGATCAATCATGACCACATCCCTTTGCGACAAATACCCCTGGCTTGGCAATACTGACAAATACTGTCGGGTGCACTTGCAGCCATAGGGGCACCACCCCACAAAGACTCAATATCAGCAATCATTTGTGCGGGAAGCTCATTCATTTGATCTTTTAAATCATCAACCTCAACACGTGCATCATCTTCTTTGACAGAAACCCAGGAAGCGATTGTTGCGGGCTGACGATTCACCATGTCATGACCATTCACAGCTTTGGCATAAATG
>JAGVCB010000207.1 GCA_020059445.1 Polynucleobacter sp.
AACCAAGAAATGATCAGAGCAGCCGCGGTAACCGCAAAAATAGCAAAGGTGTACTCGCCCACAGCCGACTTAGCAATACCGATTGGTAAAAAGCCAACCGCTGTGATCAAAGTACCCGTCAACATCGGCATGGCTGTCAGCTCAAAGGCTGCTGTCACAGCTTTCATGCGATCGTAGCCCTCTTCCATCTTGCGGACCATCATTTCTACAACGATGATGGCGTCATCCACCAAAAGACCTAAAGCAATGATCAATGATCCCAAAGAGATCTTATGCAAACCGACACCAGCCAAGTGCATCACCAAAAAAGTTACAGCCATCACCAAAGGAATGCTGATCGCCACCACCAATCCAGGTCTTGGATCAATCCTCCAAGGATGTCGGTGCAAACCAAGGGCCAATAAACTCACAGCTAAGACAATGATCAATGCCTCAAACAAGGTCATCAAAAATTCTTTGACTGAGCCAGCCACAACTTTGGGTTGATCTTGAATCAAGGACAAAGTCACCCCAGCTGGCAAATCTTTTTCAATCAACTGGCTGGCTTTGGTCAAAGTTTTACCAAGCTCAACAATGTCTCCACCTTTGGCCATTGATATACCCAAAGCGACCAGCTCTTCACCCTGAAAGCGAACTTTGCTTTGGGCTGGGTTGATCACATCACGACGAACTTCGGCGATATCCCCTAAGCGAATCGATGCACCGGAGGGTGCGCGCAAGGGCATTGCTTTGATATCAGCAACATTCTCAAAGGGTCCACCCACACGGATCGGCATTGAAAAAGAACTTGATTCAATATTTCCACCACTTTCAATGGTGTTCTGTTGATTCAATTGCTGGGCCACGACTGCCGGAGATAGGCCGTACTGAGCCATTTTCTTACGAGACAGTTCAACGTACACCATTTCATCTTGCAGGCCATACACGTTCACCTTGCCAACGTCTTTCACTTGCAACAAGCGCTGCCTGATTTGGGTTGTGAAGTCTCTCACCTCACGAGGTGTGTAACCCTTGGCAGACATGGCATAGATAACACCGTAAGTGTCGCCAAAATCATCATCAAAATAAGGGCCTTGCACACCCATTGGCAAGTAGGATTTTGAATCACCTATTTTTTTACGGACGGTATAAAAAAGATTCGGGATCTCTTTGGCAGGTGTGCTGTCTTTGGCAAAAAAGATCACCATTGATTCACCAGGATGAGAAAAGCTGCGAATCTTGTCGATGCTTGGAACTTCTTGCAAAGTTCGTTCAATTTTATTGGTGACTTGATCAGAGACTTGAATCGCTGTTGCACCCGGCCAAATGGTACGAATCACCATGGCCCTGAAAGCAAATGGAGGATCTTCGTCTTGGCCCAACTGAAAATAAGAACCAATGCCCAGCAAAACCAGGGCAATCATCAAGTAGCGCGTCAGCGCACTGTTCTGAATCGCCCATCGCGATAAATTGAAACGATCAGACATCACTGAGCCTTTTCAGCGATGGCGATTCTGACTTGCTGACCTTCACTCAAGGCATGCCACCCAGTGGCAATCACGATATCACCGGCCACCAAGCCACTCACCAATTCAGCAGATTGATCATCAATCTTTCCCAAGACCAGTTTGACTGCACTGATTTTTCCTGTGGATTGAGACCCTTGATCAAGCGTTAACTTAAAGACACTCACACCATCACTGTGAATGGCAGTTGTTGGGATTTTCAGGGCGGCCTTGGAAACAGTCTTTAGATTGTTGTTGCTATTATTTTTTTCTGCCTTCTGACTTGTTTTATCAGTGTTGATTTTTCCAACCACATCTTGATTGCTGACCACCTGTCCAACCGTGATATTCATTTGAGAAATCTTGCCTGCTTCTAAAGCTCTTAAAGTAACAAAGCCGATGCTCTCAATACCTTGTTCATATTTGGCACGGGTTGATTCAATCGCAGCAACACGACGATCAAATTCAGAGGCTGAGATGAAGTTTTTATTTTTTAAGTCGGTATATCTTTTGAAGTCAGCTTCGGCGGATTGCAGCTCAGCTTTTGCCGCGCGATAACTGATCATCACTGAGGATTCTGAAGACACACTGTTTGGAATGACGCGAGCCAATGATTGGCCCGGCAAAACCACATCACCTGTTTTGGCAAGAACTTCCATCACTTTGCCACTGGCATCAAAGCGCAAAACGCCAGGATCTTTGATAGCCGGAGCTTCTTGGGTCACCTCACTGGCCTGCCCCAAGACCACCACTTTTACCAATCGAGGGAGAGGTTCCTGATCAGGCCCTTTGCCACAAGCTGAAAAAATGAGGATCGATGCAATTAAAGCAAGTAATTTGAATGGCTGCGGGTTCATCCCGACATTTTAATGCAAGCTCAGCCTCAGTGCCTGCCTGATTTCTTTGGCCAAATCATGTCTTTTCTCAGCCAAAATGAATTGGCCAATCGTGATGGTTTGAGCCCCACTCTCTAAAATCACCAAATCTTTTTTTCGATCATACAAGGACTCCGGATCTTTGACTCGGACCCATGGTGCATTCCATTGTGTGAGGGATTTCTTGTACCCCAAGTTCAATTCAATGGTTAACTCTGAATTATGCAATGTGATCTTTTCGTAATCTCTGGCATGCCTGGCATAAATCAGTAATGCAATGCCCAAAACTGATAATTCAATCAAAGTGAAAGGCACTACCATCCAAGCACCAATCCACCAAAAATAAGTGGTGATCAAACCTGAAAAGCACACCATGGATAAATAAAATATACCCACTTGCTTGGGCGTAAAAGAACAGTTACGCCTCATCATCCACACAGTTTTGGCTTTAGAAGCTTCGGCGT
>JAGVCB010000117.1 GCA_020059445.1 Polynucleobacter sp.
AGCATGGTTACATGACATTGGCCATTTACTCTCTAAGTTAGATGGGTCTCCGACTCTTTTTGGAAAAGACGACAGACACGAAATTATTGGTAGTAGGTATCTCAGTTCTATATTTTCTGAGGATGTGTCAAAACCCATCGAGCTTCATGTTGAAGCTAAAAGATTTTTGGTGTCAACTGAGCCTGGATATAGAAATCAATTATCGGTTGATTCAATCAGAAGTCTTGAGTTGCAGGGTGGAATCATGACTATTGATGAATGCCATCATTTCCTCTCAAAACCCTACGCATCTGAATCAATTCAGCTTAGACGCTGGGATGATTTGGGTAAAGAGTCAGATTGCAAAATGCCTGTGCTTGACGAAGTGATATACGAATTAGAAGACTTGGCGTTAGCTTGCATATGACTGAAAAAATCTTATCAATAGCAGATGCTAGAAAAACATTTGTGTCCAAAAGCAAAAGGACAGTTGCCCTAAATGGGGTCTCATTTGAAGTTAAAGCTGGTGAGCGCGTTGCTCTGTTGGGTGCATCAGGGTCAGGTAAATCAACTCTCATTCGAGCAATTTCTGGACTAGAAATCCTTGATTCAAAAAGTGGTGCAATCACCGTTTGTGGATCACAAATTCAGGCAAATGGAAAAATCAATCCCGATATGAGAAAAATTCGCTCCTCAATCGGCGTGATTTTTCAGCAATTTAACCTCGTTAATCAGTTAGATGTCATAACCAACGTATTGATTGGTATTGGCGCGCAAAAAAATATATTTGAATTGGTGTTAAAGAAATTCACTTTAGAAGAAAAAGCCCTGGCCATGGATGTTCTAGAAAATGTGGGGATGGCTGATTTCGCCTATCAAAGAGCTTCTACTCTTTCTGGTGGACAGCAGCAACGTGTGGCTGTCGCAAGAGCCTTGATAAAGGGCTCAAAGATATTGTTAGCCGATGAACCTGTTGCCTCCCTTGATCCGGAATCCTCTAGGAAAGTCATGGATCTAATTGTCTCTGTGAGTGATCAATATGGTTTAACGCTCATAACAAGTCTGCATCAAATTCATATTGCTCGAAGATGTTGTGATCGTACGATTGCTTTGAATAAGGGAGCATTGGTTTTTGATGGTCCTACAAATCAGCTTGATAAAAATGCATTAGCAAAACTCTATGGCTCAAATTTAGGCGATCTTCAGATGGAAGACGAACTAAGTTCAAGCAATAACTCACCAGAGCGTCCCCAATTAGTTTTAGTTCACTAACCAACCCTTAGAAAAGGAAATTTATGTTTAAGAAAATAATCGTAGCGGGCATGTTGGCAATCAGCGTATTGCCAGCAATTGCTAAAGAAATTAGTTTTGGAATTATTGCTACTGATTCCGCAACAGCTCAAAGAGAACGTTGGGAACCTTTTTTCAAAGATATGGAAAAAGCTACCGGTTTGACAGTGAAATCTTTCTATGCACCAGACTACGCTGGCGTTATTGAAGCGATGCGTTTTAACAAGGTTCAAGTTGCTTGGTACGGTAATAAAGCAGCCATGGAAGCAGTTGACCGCGCTAACGGTGAGGTGTTTGCACAGGTTGGATATGCGGATGGCTCTTGGGGTTACCATGCACTATTGATCACCCACAAGGATTCGCCATATAAAAACGTTGATGACGTTATCAAGAATGGTAAGAATATTAATTTTGGTATTGGTGATCCAAATTCAACCTCTGGTTTTTTAGTGCCAACTTATTACATCTTTGCTCAGAAAAAAATCGAGGCGCGTAATACATTCAAGACAGTAAGAAACGCAAGCCACGGCGCTAATATCCAAGCAGTATTAGCCAAGCAAGTGGATGTCGCGACCAATAACACAGAAGATTTTGGCAGATTGGAAGCCACAAAGCCTGAACTTGCAAAACAAATTCGTGTCATCTGGAAGAGCCCTTTGATTCCAAGTGATCCGTTTGTGTGGAGAAAAGATCTTGATAAGCAAACAAAAGACAAAATCAGAAAATTTGTTTTAGAGTATGCGAAAAAGAATCCTGCTGAAAAAGAAGTTCTTAAAAATATCTACAATTATGCTGGATTCAGAGCTTCGTCTAATGCTCAGTTAAATCCTATCAGACAGTTAGAGCTTTTTAAAGATCGCCAAAAAGTTGTGGCCGATACTTCTTTAGCTGATGCTGATAAAAAGAAGAAATTAGCTGATATCGATGCAGCTCTTGCAAAAGTAAAATAATTAATGCTAAACAATCCCAGCGCCCATTCTTTAGAGTATGTCAAAGCCAGAGCTTTGGCTGAGAGACATGGAAGAAACTATTACTTAGGGTGGGCACTGGTATTTGTGGTTTTAGCATGGGCATGGCATGGGGCTGAAATACGCCCCCTAGGCCTCATCAATGATTCACAAAACATGGCAACTTATGCCAAAGATTTTTTCCCTCCAGACTTCAAAGACTGGAAGTTGTATGTAACAGAGATGTTGGTGACTATACAAATTGCCATTTGGGGTACTTTGCTGGCAATTATTTTTGCCGTACCTTTAGGTTTGTTGAGCTCATCAAATATTGTTAAGCCATGGGTGTATCAGCCTGTTAGAAGAGTCATGGATGCATTTCGTGCAATCAATGAGATGGTTTTTGCCCTGTTATTCATTGTCGCTGTTGGCCTTGGTCCATTTGCCGGAGTTTTAGCCTTATTTGTTCACACCACAGGTTCACTGGCAAAATTATTTTCTGAAGCAGTTGAGGCAGTCGACAGCAGACCAGTTGAGGGGATTCGTGTCACTGGTAGTCATCCAATCGCTGAGATCATTTTTGGAGTCATTCCTCAGGTTCTGCCGTTATGGGTCTCTTACATACTTTATCGTTTTGAATCAAATGTCAGGTCTGCATCAGTTGTTGGAATGGTCGGCGCTGGCGGTATTGGTGTTGTGTTGTTTGAAGTCATTCGTGGATTTGAATATCAGCAAACTTGTGCAGTGTTGATTATTCTTGTGTTTGCCGTTTCAATCATTGATATCATTTCATCATATTTGAGGCGTTTTGTAAGTTAGACATGAAGCCTTCAATTTCATTGGGTGTAAATTCAATTGCTGAACTGAGCAATTTATATCCCCATAAAAAATTCTGCATTTGGCACATACCTGAAATTGATAAAGAAGTATTTTTAAAAATCAAAGGTCAATTGGGTCGTCGAATTGTTTCTCAGCATATTTATGAGATGGGTATGCCTGATTTTGACGCTGTTTCTGCAGCTCATTACGAGTTCTCACGCGACAATCAAGCTGATGACTCGGTTATTCTAGGCATTGGCGGCGGAAGTTTGATGGACTTTGTGAAGGTGTTGAGATTTTCATCTTTGAACCCAAACTGGTTAAAAGAACATTTAAATACTCCCCTAGAAAAAGTTTCTAAAGACTGTATACGTCAGCCATTAATTTTGATGCCAACAACAGCTGGTACGGGAAGTGAAATTACTGGGACAGCGACCATTTGGGATTTCAAGCGCAAAACCAAGCATTCCTTTTTTGGAAATCAAGTGTATGCAGATTTTGCCATCGTAGATCCTCAGTTTTGTTATGGAGCCCCATGGATTTTGACGCGTGACTCGGCTTTAGATGCACTTTCGCATGCGCTTGAATCTATATGGAATATCCACGCTAATGAAGAAACCCGACGTTTAGCAACGAGTGCATGTCAAAAGATATGCTCTCAGCTTCCATTGATGAAAAAAAATTTAAATAACCAAGCTGCCCGTCTTGCCTTAAGCGAGGGTGCGTTATTGGCTGGAATGGCGATGTCTCAGACGCAGACAGCTCTGGCTCATAGTCTTTCTTATGAAGATACCCTTAGCAATCAAGTGTCTCATGGTTATGCCTGCGCGAGTTGGCTGCCAGTTGTCTGGCAGCTTGTGCTAGAAACCCCCAATAATCATAAGGTTTGTGATTTCATTCGTCAGGCGATTGGGGATTTTTTTCAATCTCCGATTGACATGGCCAGATGGTTAGATAATCTTGGTATTGAGTCTTATGATCCATCAAATATGACACCTGAAATTAAGCAAAGAATTAGTATGGCTAAATCTTCACCACGTGGTAAAAATTTTGTAGGTTTTATGCAAGCACATGAAAACATATGATTTAGTAGTTGTCGGAGCGGGTATTGTTGGATTGGCTCATGCATATGAAGCCTCTAGACGCGGCTTAAAAGTTGCGGTTATTGAGAAAAATGCTCGTTGTGTGGGTGCATCTATAAGAAACTTTGGTTTTATTACGGTATCTGGACAGTCAAGTCGAAACACATGGCGGCGCGCCATGCATTCTCGGAATGTTTGGCATGAAATTACTCAAAAAGCAGGCATTCCAATTATCCATAATGGTTCCTGGGTAGTTTGTAAGAGGCCTGAAGCATTTGATGTGGCGCATGCATTTTTAAAGACCGAGATGGGAGAGGGTTGCGAGCTTTTTAGCTCAGATGACTTTTCGGCATTACCCAAACTGGGCTTTAAAAATATTGATTCTTTAAGACTTGAGCAAGCTTCAGGACTTTTTTATAGTCCGCATGAATTTCGAGTGGAGTCTAAAGAGGCTATACCAATGCTCAGTAGTTGGCTTGAATCAATCATGAATGTAGATTTCTACTGGGGTCTTGATGTTTTAGATTGTGACGTGCCGCACGTAAAAACCTCCATGGGGGAGTTTTATACAAATAGAGTAGTGATCTGTACTGGTGCTGAACTTAATGGACTTGCAAAGCCATACCTAACT
>JAGVCB010000149.1 GCA_020059445.1 Polynucleobacter sp.
ACCTCAACAAGGCGATTCAGATGCTTGGTAATTTGCTCAATGACGTCTTCAGAGCCCACTGTCACAATCGTCATGCGTGACAAAGATGGATCTTCTGTAGGAGCCACTGTTAATGTTTCAATGTTGTATCCGCGAGCAGAAAATAAACCAACCACGCGTGATAACGCGCCTGGCTCGTTCTCTAAAAGAATAGAAATAATATGGCGCATCAGAGTTCCTCGCTTCCTAAAAGCATTTCAGTAATGCCTTTACCAGCTTGAACCATTGGCCAAACGTTTTCTGTTGGGTCTGTTTGGAAATCCATGAACACAGTTCGATCTTTCATTTTGAATGCTTCACGAAGTGCTGGTTCAACGTCAGACTTTTTCTCAATACGCATACCCACGTGCCCATAAGACTCAGCCAATTTCACAAAGTCTGGCAATGAATCCATGTAAGAACTTGAGTAACGCTTGTTATAAGTTAACTCTTGCCATTGACGAACCATCCCCAAATAACGATTGTTCAAAGAAACAATCTTGATTGGTGTGTCGTATTGCTTGCAAGTTGATAACTCTTGAATACACATCTGAATTGAACCTTCACCAGTGATGGTCACCACTTCATTGTCTGGGAAAGCTTTTTTGATGCCCATGGCGTATGGCAAGCCAACACCCATGGTGCCAAGACCACCGGAGTTAATCCAACGACGAGGCTTATCAAATTTATAGAATTGCGCTGCCCACATTTGATGTTGACCAACGTCTGAACACACAAATGCATCGCCCTTGGTGAGTTCCCAAATTTTCTCAACCACATACTGTGGCTTAACAATTTCAGAATCACGGTCAAAACTCAAGCAATCTTTTTTACGCCATTCATTGATTTGCGACCACCAAGCATCTAACTTGGCCTTGTTCTTCAATGGGCCAGCGGCCTTGATCATCACAGACATCTCAACCAAAACTTCTTTGAGGTCGCCCACGATAGGCACATCCACTTTCACGCGCTTTGAAATCACTGAAGGGTCGATATCAATGTGAATGATCTTTCTAGGCACGCTGGAGAAGTGCGCAGGATTACCGATCACGCGGTCATCAAAACGAGCGCCGATCGCGATCAACACATCGCAATGTTGCATCGTCATATTGGCTTCATATGTGCCGTGCATACCCAACATACCCAAGAAACGTGGGTCTGTGCCAGGGAATCCACCCAAGCCCATCAAGGTATTGGTCACTGGATAACCAAGCAAGTCAGCAAATTGCTTTAGCTCAGGAGCTGCGTCTGAAAGAATCACGCCACCACCTGTGTAGATGTATGGACGCTCAGCTTCAAGCAACAAACTGATCGCTTTGCGAATCTGACCACTGTGACCTTTGTTCACAGGGTTATAAGAGCGCATGTTCAATTCAGCTGGATAGTTAAAGCGTGCTTTTTGGAAAGACACGTCTTTAGGAATATCCACCACCACCGGACCTGGGCGACCAGTTCTGGCAATGTGAAAAGCTTTCTTCAAAGTCAAAGCAAGATCCGCAGGATCTTTGACCAAGAAATTATGTTTAACGATTGGACGAGTGATACCAACGGTGTCGCATTCTTGGAACGCATCTTCACCGATGGCAGCCGTAGGCACGTTACCAGTGATGATCACCATTGGGATTGAGTCCATGTAGGCAGTAGCAATACCTGTAACAGCATTGGTCACACCAGGACCTGAGGTCACCAATGCAACGCCGACATTACCTGTGGCACGCGCATAACCATCAGCAGCATGGACAGCCGCTTGCTCGTGACGCACCAAGATATGCTCAAACTTATCTTGTTTGAAGATCTCGTCGTAAATAAATAAAACTGAACCGCCTGGGTAACCCCAGACATATTCCACTCCTTCAGCATGAAGGGCGTGTACCAAGATTTCAGCGCCAATCATTTCTGGGCCGTCTTGGTTTTGATTGTTACTAGCAGGGTTCAAAAGTTCCGCGCTGTTGTTATGTGCATTCATTTTCTATAGTCCTTTGCAATTTTCGGCAAAAAATTGTTTGGGCTACTCTGGCTCCGTGCTTGTGGCTCGGGTTCGAGTGGCGGTCGCTTAAATCCGGAAAAAAACCATCTTATGAAAGGTCCGGCAAGTCGAACCTAGGATTTTAGCCTATAAAGCCTTATTAGGGGTGGGTTTGTGAAGCGTTGTCTAATAGAGGCCATGGCTTCTGCAAAAGAACTGTCTGACTTCCTCAAGGGAGTCGAGGCAAAATCCTTCAAACGCACCGTATTTTCTACGCGGGACGAGGATGCGGCCTTGGATATCGTGCAAGACAGCATGATGAAACTGGCCGAGAAGTATGGTGACCGAGACGCTGCAGAACTGCCCTTGATTTACACCCGAATTCTTCAAAATACGACCCTGGACTGGTTCCGACGTCAAAAAACCCAAAATACCTGGGTCAGCCTTTTCTCATCCATGAGGGGTGGCAATAAAGATAATTTGGATGACTCTGATTACTCAGATCCTATGGAGTTCATTGATTCTTCAGAAGAAAATCTTGGTTTTGAGGATGGCGCAACGATTCTAGAGCGTCAACAAGTGATCAAAATCATCGAAAATGAGATTTCAAAACTACCTTCACGTCAACGCGAAGCCTTCCTCATGCGTTATTGGGATGATCTGGGCATTTCTGAAACAGCCAAATTAATGGCTTGCTCAGAGGGTAGCGTGAAGACACACTGCTCTCGAGCATGCTCTTTTTTGGCGAAAGCCCTTAAAAAACAAGGATTTAAATTGTGAGTGAGCACTATCAAACCCCTCAAGTCGATAGCAACCAAGAGTTGCAAGTGGCTCTACTCACCCGCGATTTACTCGATGAAGGTGCTGCGAACCTACCAGCACACATCTCAAATCGTCTTGAAAACGCCAGAAAACTAGCATTGGCAGCAAAATTAGAAGAACGCAAATCTTTCTGGTCACATAACTGGGTCAGAGAAAGCTTCAAAAACTCAAACTCAACAGGCTCAGATTGGCGTAACCGCGCATGGGGTGCCTTTGGTGCTGCCCCTATCCTTGCTTTGGCCTTTGGCATTGTTTTGATTTCGAATTGGCAACAAGATGAGCGCATCATCGATATTGCCAAGGTTGACAGCGCTATTTTGGTCGATGTGGTTCCTCCGCA
>JAGVCB010000035.1 GCA_020059445.1 Polynucleobacter sp.
ATTGCGTGATTGCTTCATTGGTGCTGTTGCTTCTTGCTACTTCAATTAATGAAGGTGCGTTCAGCAAATCATTGGCAAGCGCTTTGATCTCTGTAGAGAAGGTGGCAGAAAATAATAAGTTCTGACGTTGCTTAGGAAGTGCAGCAAGAATTTTCTTAATGTCACGTAAAAAGCCCATGTCCAACATTCTGTCGGCTTCATCAAGAATCAATATCTCTACGTGCTGTAAGGAAATGGCACCTTGACCCATCAGGTCTAAGAGACGTCCTGGTGTTGCCACCAAAATATCTAAACCAGCTTGAATGGATTTAATTTGTGGGTTAGCTCCAACGCCACCAAAAATAACCGCTGATTTGAGTTGCGTGTATTTGCCATAAGTTTGAACAGAGGCATGTACTTGCGCAGCAAGCTCACGAGTTGGAGTCAGTATCAAGCCACGCACTTGTCGGCGACGGCTGGTTTGATTAACTGGAGATGTCAATAAACGTTGTAACACTGGCAATGTGAAGCCAGCGGTTTTACCCGTACCAGTTTGAGCGGCAGCTAATAAATCTCCGCCATTCAGAATGGCTGGGATTGATTGGGCTTGAATAGGGGTTGGCGTTATATAGCCATGTTCGTTAATTGCTTTAAGGATGAGTTCAGATAAACCAAGATCTTTGAATTGCATAGGTACCAATAGAGTGATGACCTGTGCTCAGCAAAAAGTAATTTTTGGAAGGTCAATGAATGAACTGCTTAAGAAGAAATGTAGAGCGCAGTTATGAATACTTACTAATGATATTTTAGTTCATTGCGGCTTGAAAGTCCTATTTATCTTCGCTTTAGGCTGAAGTCATCAGTTAAAATAACCAATTCACTGGATATTCACTCCATATTTCTTGTGAACATTGAATTTATCAATTAACGATCCAGCAGTAGCTGGTATGACTGCTGAAAAATGATCACCTTAAACAATGTATCTCTGCGTCGTGGCGCCAAATTATTGCTTGATAAAGCAACTGTTACGCTCAATCCAGGAGAGAAAGTTGGTTTGGTCGGGCGCAATGGTGCTGGTAAGTCAACCTTGTTTGCATTGTTGAATGGCACCTTGCATGAAGATGGCGGTGACTTTTCTATCCCTAAAATATGGCGCATGGCCCAAGTGGCTCAAAACATGCCAGAAACTGAAGAATCTGCCACTGAGTTTGTGATCGCTGGTGACACCCGCCTAATCGAATTAAGACAAGCGCTAGAAGCTGCAGAATTAGCAGAAGACGGCATGGCCATGGCTCATGCCCACGTTGATTTAGCAGACGCTGGTGAGCATGACGCAACCTCCAGAGCGCAAGCGTTGATTCTTGGTTTAGGTTTCAAAGTCAGCGAACTTGATCAAGCAGTGAATAGTTTTTCTGGCGGATGGCGCATGCGCTTGCAATTGGCGCGTGCCTTGATGTGTCCATCTGATTTATTGCTTCTCGATGAGCCAACCAATCACTTGGACTTGGATGCCTTGGTTTGGTTAGAAGCATGGTTAAAACGCTATGCCGGCACCATGATCGTGATTTCTCATGACCGAGAATTCTTAGATGCAGTTACGAACGTCACATTGCACATCGAACATGCCAAACTCAATCGCTATGGCGGTAACTACAGCTCATTCGAACTGATGCGTGCTCAGCAATTAGAGTTACAACAAGCATCCTTCTCAAAGCAACAAGAAAAAATTGCCCATCTACAAAAGTTCATCACACGCTTCAAGGCTAAAGCCAGTAAAGCGAAACAAGCTCAGAGTAGGGTCAAGGCTCTGGAGCGCATGGAAAAAATTGCTCCTGTGTTGGCCGATGCTGAATTCACCTTTGAATTCAAAGAACCGCAAAATTTACCCAATCCGATGTTGGCCATCAGTGAAGCAAGCTTTGGATACCAGGTTGATGGTGATAACAAAGTCATCATCAAAGATGTCAATAAATCAGTATTGGCAGGTCAGAGGATTGGTATCTTGGGTGCGAATGGTCAGGGTAAATCAACTCTGGTGAAAACGATTGCCAGAACCATGCCTCAGCTCTCAGGAACAGTGACTGAGGGCAAGGGCTTGAACATTGGTTACTTTGCTCAGCAAGAACTCGACGTTTTAAGGTCTGATGACAATCCTTTAGAACACATGATTCGCTTAGCAAAAGACTTGGGTCCTAATGCCGCGGAATCAGGTCGTGAACAAGATTTGCGTAATTTCTTAGGTACCTTTAATTTTGCTGGTGACATGGTCAAGCAAGCCGTTGGCACTATGAGTGGTGGCGAGAAAGCCCGTTTGGTTTTAGCCATGATTGTTTGGCAGCGTCCTAACTTGCTTTTGCTGGATGAGCCAACCAATCACTTGGATCTTGCAACACGTGAAGCTCTATCAATGGCCTTGAATGAGTTTGAAGGCACAGTGATGTTGGTCAGCCATGATCGCGCTTTGCTAAGAGCCGTTTGTGATGAATTCTGGTTAGTTGGTCGCGGAGAGATCAAACCATTTGATGGTGATTTGGATGACTACCAACGCTACTTGCTTGAAGAGTCAAAGAGACTGAGAGAAGAAGCCAAGGTAGAAGAGGCTAAAGTCGTTTCTCAAGTTGTTGAAGCAGCTGTCAGCATTGCAGTGACGCCAGAGAAAAAGCCAGTAGCCCAAACCAGCGAGCAACGAAAATTAGAGTCTGCGAAGCGTCAAGAAATCAATGCTCTCACCAAGCCTTTAAAAAAACAAATTGATCAAGTTGAAAAATCAATGGCGCATCTTCAGTTAGATAAAACCGGGTTGGAAGCAAAGCTACTAGAACCCATTTCTCCAAGTGATATTGCAGAGATTGGTAAGAAGCTCAAAGTGATCAATGATGAATTGGCTTCCCTTGAGGAGAAGTGGTTGGGATGGACTTCCGAGATTGAAGCCATTGAATCTCAAGCATCACAAATCTAGAAAAACTTGGTGTACCTTAAAAAGACGCGATGCTTATCTTCAAGCGCAGCGTTATTGTCAATGTCTTGACCATATTGCAAGGTGAAGCGACCAATAAACGTGTTTCTGATAGCGCTCACTTGGTAGCGGTGTGACTTGATTGAATTGTTTTGTGCGGAACCTTTAAAAATGGTTTCGCCACCTTCAGAGTAGAAATATCCAGCAGCAAAGCTATATCGCTGGTTCAAGTGATATAGCAAACCTGTTTGAGCGCTGTATAAAGCCTTTTGCTCCAGAGTGCCAACGTCGGTTGATAAACG
>JAGVCB010000137.1 GCA_020059445.1 Polynucleobacter sp.
CATGGGTGACTTTCAATATTTCTTGGGGCAAACTGGTTTGAACTGGTTCCCAAAGACCAATACGCTTGAGGCTGAATCACCCTTCAATTACGAAGAACAAGGCACCTTCATCGTCCCAGAAATGATCAACTGCCCAAGTGCGAACGCTCAAGGGCATACCGATGAACTATCAGAAGAAATCCCCAAGCAACTAAAAGATTTAAAACATGGTGCTTTGGTATTGTTCACATCCAAAAAACAAATGAAACAGGTTCACGAAGATTTGTCAGATAATTTTTTACAGGACGTTTTAATGCAAGGCGATATGCCACGCAATAAATTAATCAGCCAGCATGAATCACGCATCAAAGATGGTCATCGCAGCATTTTGTTTGGCATGCAAAGCTTCGGCGAAGGTTTGGATCTTCCTGGAAAATTATGTGAGACCGTGCTTATTACCAAACTTCCGTTTGCCCCACCAGATTCACCAGTTGAAGAGGCTAAATCAGAATGGTTAGAAAAGAATCAAGGCAATCCTTTTTACGAAATCAGTGTGCCTGCGGTGGCTTTGAAGCTTCAACAATGGGTGGGACGTGGCATCAGAACAGAAACTGATCATGCGACCATCATCGTTTTAGATAAACGACTAAAAACAAAACCTTATGGCAAAAAGATTTTGGCAGGCTTGCCGCCTTTTAAACGCTTGATGTAGTTTGTTTGAATATTTGGAAGAATTGGTATTACTGCCACTTCTTCAGAGCTTCATCATCGCTTAAGCGTGCATCCACCCAGCGAGCACCTTCAGGGGTATCTTCTTTTTTCCAGAATGGTGCCAAAGTTTTGAGGTAATCCATGACATATTCGCAAGCAGCAAAAGCTTCGCCACGATGAGCACTGGTCACTGCCGTTAAAACAATTTGATCCTCAATATTGAGTGGGCCCACACGATGAATGATCAACACATCAAAAATATCCCAACGAGCTTTGGTTTTTTCAATGATTTCCTCAAGAGACTTTTCGGTCATACCTGGATAGTGCTCTAAAGTCATTGCAGCAACTTCAGAACCATCATTGCGATCTCGTACTGTACCCACAAAGGTGGCGACCGCACCAACACGTGCATCACCCGCTCTTAATTGCTTGATCTCTTGCGAGAGATCAAAGTCTTGGGTTTGAATACGTACTGGCATGACTACCCGCCCGTCACTGGAGGAAAGAAAGCCACTTCAGCCTGATCAATCAGCGCTGTATCACCCTCAACCATTTGGTGGTTCAAAGCCATGCGCACCGCCTTACCCTCGGCCAAGGCTTCAGACCATGACTCACCCCTGTTCATCAAATGATGACGCAACTCCGTCAAGGTTTTCACCGAGACAGGAACATCGAACTGCTCTTCTGATGTTTTCAGGGTTTCACGCAAAGAGGCGAAGAATTTAATCGTTATGTTCATAGTGATAGCTTAAATCATTCCTGAAAAAGGCATGTACTTCACCATATCACCCGGCTTGATGGTTTGAAGTGGTGGGTTATCAACCAAACCATCTGCCCATGATGCGCTGGTCAAAACGCCTGAGCTTTGGTTAGGAAATAAATCCAAGCCACCTTGAGCGTTGATGCGCACACGTAAAAACTCATTGCGGCGATCAGCCTTTGGCCAATCAAAATCTGCACGCATCATGATCACAGGAGGACTTGAATGAGCCCTTCCTTGCAACTTAGCGATGAATGGTCGAACAAATAACAAGAAAGTGACAAAACTAGACACTGGATTACCAGGCAATCCCATGAACCAAGTCTCTAAATGCTCAGCACCCTGCTTTTTGACAGCGCCAAATGCCAATGGCTTGCCTGGCTTGATGGCGATTTGCCACATGTCTAGACGACCTTCAGCATTCACGGCTGGCTTGATGTGATCCTCTTCACCAACCGATACTCCACCAGAGGTGATGATCAAATCGTGATCTTTACTCGCGCGTCGCAAAGCGTCTCGGGTCGCTTCCAAAGTATCTGGCACGATGCCCAAGTCGGTTGCTTCACAACCGAGTGAACGAATGCATGCCAAGAGAGTGTCTCTGTTGGAGTTATAAATAGCTCCAGGCTTAAGTGGCTGACCTGGCAATGTCAATTCATCACCAGTGAAAAAAGCAGCTACTTTGATTTTTTTGATAACTGGCAGTTGATCATATCCAGCAGAAGCAGCAACACCCAACTCTTGAGCTCTGAGATAAGTACCTTTAGTCAAAGCCACGCTCCCGGCCTTTAAATCTTCGCCCTGTAAACGAATCCATTGACCTTGCTTAGGAACTTCTTGAATAGTGACCTGATCACCGTTCACGACGCAGTCTTCTTGCATCACGACTGCATCAGCACCAAGTGGAATAGTCGCACCAGTGAAAATTCTGGCAATGGTGCCAGATGTGAGCTCTGTACCAACATGCCCCGCTGGAATGCGCTGAGAAACTATAAAACTTTGTCCCGCTGCTTGAACGTCCGCGACACGAACGGCATAGCCATCCATCTGGGTGTTGTTCATAGGAGGCACATCCACTTGACTCAGTATGTCACTGGCCAGAATTCTGCCTAAAGCATCTTGAGTGCTGACAACTTCAACCCCAGCCTTAGACTTCGCTTGAGACAATAAATGCTCAAGCGCCTCAGCAGCAGTTTTCATAGGGGGTCTATTAATGGCTTGCGACATCGTCTAAGTCTAATGGTTTTAAGCTTATTTTGCTAAAACACCAGCGATTGAAAGGACTCGCTGAGCCACCTCTTCAATATTATTCAAATCAATCACCGGAATATCTTTTATTAGATCTGGCTTATTCAGAGCATCGATACCACCAGGATAAGCAATCGCTTGAATAAAGTGATCTTGATTGGCTTTAACTGGATTAGCCGCACACTCATCGTGCTCATGACGCCACAATTCAATTTTAGGAATTTTGGCATCCTTGAAACCCTCGACAATGACCAAGTCGCAAGGGGATAATTTGCTCAACTGCTCTTCCATGGTCGGCTCGGCAGATTGTCTTAACTCATGCATCAAGACCCAGCGTTGATCAGACACCATCAAAACCTCTGATGCTCCGGCTTCGCGATGACGATAAGAGTCCTTACCTGGTTTATCAATATCAAAGTGATGATGCGTGTGCTTAATGACTGAAACCTTATAGGCCCGCTCGGTCAAATATGTGATCAACTGCTCGATCAAAGTTGTTTTGCCAGTGCCAGAATAAGCAACAAATCCAACAACTGGCCAAGGACTCTTGGCCATCGCTGAAGAATTTTCTTGAGTCTGACTTTGGCTCATCAATCACAAACCTGTATGGGTGGCAACAAAGTCTTTTACTTGTTGAACATCTGCTGGCATCTCAACAACACGCTGTGGCTTATTTTCAATACCAATGAATGATGCTGGGCGATCAGGTGTTCGGCCGAGCGCCTCTTCGATTGTCTCAGCAAACTTGATCGGCAGTGCTGTTTCTAGAACCAACATAGGAACATTGCTTTGTAGGTTTTCACGAGCAACTTTAACGCCATCCGCTGTATGTGTATCAATCAAAACCTTGTACTTGGCATGAATGTCTCTAATCGTGTTTAGACGGTTGAGATGCGTGCTCTTGCCAGAAACAAAGCCATATTGAGCAATATTTTTATACACAGGGTCTTGTGACAAATCAAAACCACCTTTGGTCTCAACATCCTTGAACATCTGTGCAGTTTTTGCAGCATCACGACCCATCAAGTCATAGATGAAGCGTTCAAAGTTACTTGCCTTAGAAATATCCATCGATGGGCTGGTGGTATGGAAAGTCTCAGCTGATTTACGCGCTCTATAAACACCTGTTTTAAAGAACTCATCTAAAACATCGTTCTCATTGGTGGCTACAACTAATTTTTCAATTGGTAAACCCATCATGCGGGCAATGTGGCCAGCACAAACGTTACCAAAGTTGCCTGAGGGAACACAGAACGAAACTTTCTCAGCGCTGTTTTTGGTGGCCAATAAATAGCCTTGGAAGTAATAAACAACCTGAGCCACGACGCGAGCCCAATTGATTGAATTCACAGTGCCAATTTTTTGACGGGCCTTGAATTCATGATCATTGCTCACCGCTTTAACAATGTCTTGAGCATCATCAAAAACACCATCAATGGCAATGTTATAAATATTTTCATCTTGCAAGGAATACATTTGCGCCACTTGGAATGCGCTCATCTTGCCTTTTGGCGAGAGCATGAAAACACGCACGCCTTTTTTACCGCGCATCGCGTACTCAGCTGCACTACCAGTGTCTCCAGAGGTTGCGCCCAAGATATTCAATTCTTGACCTTGCTTATTCAAGGTGTACTCAAATAAGTTGCCCAATAACTGCATAGCCATGTCTTTGAATGCCAATGTTGGGCCATTAGACAAACTCAATAAACCCAAACGAGTTCCCTGCTCATCACCTAACCAATGAATTGGCGTGATATCTTTGGCCAAATCATCAGCACGGCCATTGCAATAGACTTCAGCCGTGTAGGTTTTTCTGACCAAAGCCCTAAGGTCTTCTTGAGGGATGTCATCGCAATAGATGCTCAAAACCTCGAATGCCAAATCTGCGTATGACAATCCACGCCAAGCATCTAGCTGGGCTGGCGTGACCTGCGGATACTTGACAGGCAAATACAAGCCTCCGTCAGCAGCCAAGCCACCTAGAAGGATTTCTGAAAACGTTTGATGGGCGTTATGACCACGGGTTGAAATGTAGTGCATTGAGTAATTAAATTAACTTAAGTTTTCTAAACGAATTTTTGTGACTGAACCTTCTACTGTTTTCAAAGCCTCAACCTTGGCAATGGCAGCCAAAATATTTTTCTCTTTGGTCTCATGGGTCAACATGATGAGATCGGTTTGGTTTTCACCGTCGCCTGCCTCACGTTGCAACATGGCGTCAATTGAAATAGTGTTGTCAGCCATAATACGGGTGATGTCAGCCAAGACACCTGTCACGTCTGCAACACGCAAACGTAAGTAGTAGCTGGTGGTGATCTCGCCCATCGGCATGATGGCTGTATTGACCATTGAGCCAGGCTGGAAAGCCAAATGCGGTACGCGATGCTCTGGGTCTGCTGTTTGCAAACGAGCCACATCCACTAAATCTGCAATCACAGCGGAAGCCGTTGGCTCGGCACCCGCACCCTTACCGTAGTAAAGAGTTGTTCCTACAGCATCACCCATCACCTGAACAGCATTCATGGCGCCTTCAACGTTTGCAATCAAACGCTTCGTTGGAATCAAGGTTGGATGAACACGTAACTCAATGCCATCTTTGGTTTTTTTAGTGATGCCCAATAACTTGATGCGATAACCCAATTGCTCAGCATATTTAATATCTATTGCTGAGAGCTTGGTGATGCCTTCAACGTGAGCCTTATCAAATTGCATCGGAATACCAAAAGCAATCGCACTCATGATGGTGGCTTTATGAGCAGCATCAACACCTTCGATATCAAATGTTGGATCAGCTTCTGCGTAACCTAAACGTTGCGCCTCCTTTAAGACAACATCAAAGTCCAAACCTTTGTCGCGCATTTCAGACAAAATGAAGTTGGTGGTGCCGTTGATGATGCCAGCAATCCACTCAATACGGTTGGCGGTCAAACCTTCACGCAAAGCTTTGATGATTGGAATACCGCCAGCAACAGCCGCTTCAAAGTTGACCGTCACGCCCTTGGCTTGAGCAGCTGCAAAAATCTCATTACCGTGCACAGCCAAAAGTGCTTTATTTGCTGTTACAACGTGCTTGCCATTGTTGATTGCAGCCAACACCAATTCTTTAGCAATGCCATAACCACCGATCAACTCAATGACCACGTCAATCTCAGGATCGTTCACAACCTGCTTAGCATCGCCCACAACTTTGGCGCGTCCCTTGACCAACTCTTCAGCACGCTTAGTATCAAGATCGGCAACCGTGTGGATCTGAATGCCACGACCAGCACGACGAGTGATTTCTTCTTGATTGCGATCAAGCACATTGAACACACCACCACCAACAGTACCGATGCCTAGAAGGCCAACTTGAATAGGTTTCATAACTAAAAACTCTTACTTAATTAAAGGTGAAAATAAAATTTCTGCTTGTTTGTTTCTTCTACTTATTTATTAGAGCTATCTGCAAAAAATTAGCTTATTTTTTACCGTACTTTTGGCGATAACGCTCCAAGAACTTAGCAAGTCTTGCAATCGCCTCACGCA
>JAGVCB010000191.1 GCA_020059445.1 Polynucleobacter sp.
AAACAAAGCGAGGCAATGTAGATGTTGCAGCAGCGGTTAATCGAATGGATCTCATGTGGCTTAAATTTTGACCTGATTAGTCGAGAATGAATAGCTTATATGTAAAAAAGGCAGCGTGAGCTGCCTTTTAGGATTTCATTGGTAAAGCTGAAATTCTTAGGCAGTTGTTTTGCCTGTAGCTTTAGTACCAAATTTCTGACGGAACTTCTCAACACGACCAGCTGTGTCCATGATCTTCTGAGTGCCAGTGTAGAAAGGGTGTGACTCTGAAGAAGTCTCAATCTTAGCCAATGGATACTCTTTGCCATCTTCCCACTTGATTGTTTCTTTGGTGTTGATAGTTGAGCGTGTTTTGAAGCTAAAGTTGTTTGATACGTCTAGGAAAACAACTTCTTTGTAATCTGGGTGAATGCCTTGTTTCATTTAAATAGTCCTTTAGCCTGGTAGCCGCCCATCGAATAATGGGTACTTGCCTGAATTAAAACGAGAATTGTAGCAAAAAATACTAGATATGGGCTTGTTTTGGGCAAAACTGACTGGAAAACCATGTTTTCAGCCAGCTTTTACCTGAATTTAGCCCCCGCGACGCATCAATTCAAAGAATTCAGCGTTATTTTTGGTGGATTTGAGTTTATCCACGATGAAGTTCATCGCTTCAATATCATCCATGTCAGAGATCAACTTACGTAAAACCCAGATCTTCTGGAGAATTTCAGGTTTGATCAAGAGCTCTTCACGACGAGTGCCTGACTTATTCAAGTTAATAGCAGGGTACACACGACGCTCAGCAAGACGGCGCTCCAAATGTACTTCCATGTTGCCAGTACCCTTGAACTCTTCGTAAATCAAGTCGTCCATGCGGCTGCCTGTTTCAATCAAGGCAGTTGCAATGATGGTCAAAGAACCACCTTCTTCAATATTTCTGGCTGCACCAAAGAAACGCTTTGGTCTTTGTAGAGCATTGGCATCCACACCGCCAGATAAAACCTTGCCTGATGATGGTACGACTGTGTTGTAAGCACGAGCCAATCGAGTGATTGAGTCTAACAAGATGATCACGTCACGCTTCATTTCAACCAAGCGCTTGGCTTTTTCAATCACCATTTCAGCGACCTGAACGTGACGCACTGCTGGCTCATCAAACGTTGAGGCAACTACCTCACCTTTAACAGAGCGTTGCATCTCAGTCACTTCTTCTGGACGCTCGTCGACCAATAAAACGATCAAAATTGCATCAGGGTGGTTGGCTGAAATAGCGTGAGCAATGTGCTGCATCATCACTGTCTTACCAGACTTGGGTGAGGCAACCAATAAGGCACGTTGACCAAAACCAATCGGTGAAATCATGTCAATGATTCGACCAGTCAAATTCTCTTCAGCTTTGATATCGCGCTCAAGCAACATGGGGCGATCTGGATGAAGAGGTGTTAAGTTTTCGAACATGATGCGGTTTTTAAGCGCTTCAGGAACAATGCCATTGATCTTGTCTACTTTGACCAAAGCAAAGTAACGTTCACCTTCTTTAGGTGTTCTAACTTCACCTTCTACAGCATCGCCCGTGTGTAAGTTAAAGCGGCGAATTTGTGCTGGAGAGATATAAATATCATCGGTAGAAGCCATATAAGAGGCTTCAGGCGAGCGCAGAAAGCCGAAGCCATCAGGCAGAACCTCTAAAACACCATCGCCGAAGATGGTCTCACCACCTTTGGCACGTTTTTTAAGAATTGCAAACATCAACTCTTGCTTGCGCATGCGCTGAGTATTTTCAATTTCTAGGCCGGTGGCCATTTCAAGAAGGGCTGATACGTGTAGTGCTTTAAGTTCGGTGAGATGCATGTGTGGTGGTTTAGGCTAAAGCCTCAAAGAAAGAACAAGATTTGAAATGTTTGATCAGAACAGGACGTTCTGTCAGTTGTTTCTAGGATTCTACACCCTAAATTAAAAAAAGAGCAAATTAAGTGATTCGCGGGGGAATGAGGAGCTCTTTAGATGAGCTCCTCAAAGATCAAAATTTAGATATGGCTATCCAAAAATGCAGTCAACTGAGACTTAGACAAAGCACCCACCTTTTGGGCGGCCACTGTGCCATTTTTGAACAAAATCAAAGTTGGAATACCGCGGATGCCAAACTGTGCTGGAATGCCTTGGTTCTCATCAACGTTCATTTTTGCAATTTGCACCTTGTCGCCATACTCTTTGGCAACTTCTTCAAGAATTGGGCCAATCATTTTGCAAGGACCGCACCATTCAGCCCAAAAGTCGAGCAATACTGGCTTATCAGACTTCATCACATCTTGGTCAAAAGATGCATCACTTACATATTTAATAGCGTCACTCATAAGAATCCTTTGGAATTATTTGTTTATTTATGATTGGTTGTAAATCTCGTTTTTTCGATAATTCACCAATAACAAGCAATATATTATCAATAAGTGCTTCTTTGTGCATACTTCTACTTCAATGCCATATTTCAAACACCACCTTTTGACCCCCGATGAGCAGGTATTAAATACCCTGGCTGATCTCGTTTGGACGGTGGCCAAGGAAGAGCAGCGAAGTCCATTGGTGATTTTGAGTACATCTGGTCCTGCATATTCATTAAGGCAAGCTCTTGAAAAGCGTCGACCATCTGGCTTACCTTCAAATTTAGTCTTTTTACCCCGAGTGCTGGGTTTGGCTCAATGGTTGAAAGAAACGCCTGGTTTAAAAAATGAAGGCGTGCAGAAAACAGATCTTGAGCGTTGGTATGAGGTCTACCGAGCATTGAGCGATAGGCCTCAATTAAGTTCTTTATTGATGGACAGCTCCGATGCGTCAAAGTGGTCTTTGGCCAAAAAAATCATCGAGGTGTGCGATTTGCTGTCCGACGCTACCTTGGGAGTTTTTGATCAAGTGCTTGAGTCTGCTCTGAGCGATGCCATTGCAGAGGTCTACCAAGGTGCGTCCAAGCAGGTGGTTGAAGTCGAAGCTCGAATTGTCTTGGCGTTTTGGGAAAACTTGAGTAGTGCTCAAGATCCAGTTGTCAGACAGCGACGAGCCATGGGCTTGAGGATTGCTGTATTAAAAAATTCAAATGTTAATGCTCAGCAGACCAATACCCACTCTCCAGTCATCTTCATTCAAACAGCACAAGCCAGTCCTGGATTTGAAAAAGCGCT
>JAGVCB010000174.1 GCA_020059445.1 Polynucleobacter sp.
ACCCAAGTGGTGAAGAGTCGTAAGAAGGCTTTGACCACCCGCGGTCAAAAACATCGTCATGGTGAGCTTCTGAATTGAACTGATTTGCAGACAATAAAAAAGGCGCCGAAGCGCCTTTTTTATTTGAGTATGGACTCAATTACATCATGCCGCCCATACCACCCATGCCACCCATACCGCCGCCCATATCAGGCATTGCTGGAGCGTCATCCTTTGGTGAATCAACCACTGCGCAGTCTGTTGTTAACAACAAACCAGCAACAGATGCTGCGTTCACTAAAGCTGTCTTAGTTACTTTAGCTGGGTCAATAACACCCATTTCAACCATGTCACCATATTCACCAGATGCTGCGTTGTAACCATAGTTGCCTTTACCAGCAGCCACGTTATTCACAACAACACTTGCCTCGTCACCAGCGTTTGAAACGATGATACGAAGTGGCTCTTCCATGGCGCGCAACACGATGCTGATACCAGCATTTTGATCTGCGTTATCGCCCTTCAAAGTCATGATGGCTTGTTTAGCACGTACCAAGGCAACGCCGCCGCCAGGAACAATACCTTCTTCAACAGCAGCACGTGTAGCGTGCAATGCGTCGTCAACACGAGCCTTCTTCTCTTTCATTTCTACTTCAGTGGCTGCGCCAACACGTAGAACTGCAACACCGCCTGCCAATTTAGCAACGCGCTCTTGTAGCTTTTCACGATCGTAGTCGCTTGTAGCTTCTTCGATTTGTGCACGAATCTGCTTAACGCGAGTTTCAATGTTCTTAGCTTCGCCTGCGCCATCAATGATGGTTGTGTTTTCTTTACCGATTTCAACGCGCTTAGCTTGACCCAAATCTTGTAGCGTTACTTTTTCTAGTGTCAAACCAACTTCTTCAGCAATTACTTGACCACCAGTCAAAATAGCGATGTCTTCAAGCATGGCTTTACGACGGTCACCGAAACCTGGAGCCTTAACAGCACAAGTCTTCAAGATGCCACGAATGTTGTTAACAACCAAAGTTGCCAACGCTTCACCTTCGATGTCTTCAGCAATGATCAACAATGGACGACCAGCTTTAGCTACTTGCTCTAATACTGGCAACAAGTCACGAATGTTGCTGATCTTCTTGTCGAACAACAAAATGAATGGGTTCTCAAGAATAGCTACTTGCTTTTCTGGGTTGCTGATGAAATATGGTGAAAGGTAACCACGATCAAACTGCATACCTTCAACAACATCTAGTTCGTCTGCTAATGATTTGCCATCTTCAACAGTGATAACACCTTCTTTACCCACTTTTTCCATAGCTTCAGCAATACGCTCACCAATACTGTAATCACTGTTTGCTGAAATAGAACCAACTTGAGCGATTTCTTTTGTGGTTGTGCATGGCTTGCTGATTTTTGTGATTTCTGCAATTGCTGCAGTCACTGCTTTATCAATACCGCGCTTCAAATCCATTGGATTGTGACCAGCAACTACGTACTTCATACCTTCACGCACGATTGACTGTGCCAATACTGTTGCAGTTGTTGTACCGTCACCAGCGTTGTCAGCTGTCTTAGATGCAACTTCCTTAACCATCTGAGCACCCATGTTTTGTAGCTTATCTTTTAGCTCAATCTCTTTAGCTACAGACACACCGTCTTTGGTAACCAATGGGCCACCAAATGAACGCTCTAAAACCACGTTACGACCTTTAGGTCCTAAAGTTACTTTAACTGCGTTAGCCAAAATATTAACGCCTTCGACCATGCGCGTACGCGCGCTGTCACTGAAAAATACATCTTTTGCTGCCATTTGAATTCCTTTCGATGTCTCTTATTAAATTACTTCTGAACCACTGCCATGATGTCTTCTTCGCGCATCACAAGAAGCTCATCGCCATCAACTTTTACTGTCTGACCAGCATACTTGCCAAACAAAACACGGTCGCCCACTTTCACATCTAGTGGAATAACCTTGCCTGACTCATCTTTTTTACCTGTGCCAACGGCAAGGATCTCGCCTTGATCTGGCTTTTCAGCTGCAGTCTCAGGAATCACTAAACCTGAAGCTGTTTTTGTTTCATTGTCTAAACGCTTGATGATCACGCGATCATGTAAAGGGCGTAAATTCATTTTGACTCCTTTAAAAAAGTTAGTAAGTGTTTACTTGATAGTTAGTAAAAATAATTAATTATAATTTCCAGTGGTAGTGCTAACGAACTCGAACTTAAAACGCATTGTTAGCACTCTAACTGGTTGAGTGCTAATTATAGGGATGGTAGACCAGCATTTCAAGGGTCACGACCAGATTTTCTATTCAAGGAATGGATTTCCTAAGCACCCGCACACAAGCTTTTCTGAAGAGCAGTGTAACTATTGGTGATCAAAAATCACTAAATAACTGATTTTATTGGATTTAATTATGAAACCTAAGTCTCGGCTCTATTCACTTGTTAAAAATTGGACAAAAAAACCAGGGTTGGCTGTTAAAGAGTTCCATCAGGGACAACTATATGAAGTGATGATGCAACCCGAGACAAGGCAGCTTGAAACTTGGGCAGAATCCCAAAATTTAAGTTTTGAGCTGGTATTGAGCACCCAGGACCTCGTTACCGAATTTGTCACCCTCACATCCTTAGAGCAGGCGTCAAAAAACACAGCGATCGACTTAATCAAGGAAGGTATTCGCGCGGCCAATTATTGGCATAGCTTCACAAAACCACATGCCATCATGCTCAACATGAAAGCCGAATGGTTGATTGATCCAAATTTAATGAACAGCTTTCAAGAGGAACTACTTAAGTGCTATCTACCAGTTGGACTGATTTATGTCGGCATCAGCCACTCAGCTGAATTTAAAGAAGCTTCTCAGTTACAGGACGCATTGGTGCAATTACAACGTTTAGGTATTTTGTTTCATCTACTGAATTTCACGGCACAGGATGAAGAGTGCCAACTGATGCTCAATCATCGATTCACTCACATCCATCTGGCAGGTGATCTGATCAGACAAGCAATCCCAGGAAGTCAGTGTGAAAAGAAATTGATTGCGCTGAAAGCACTCATCCATGCCAACGATGCAAGATCAGTGGCGGGCCCCATCAAACTCATGCACGAAAAATCTGTGGCCGAAAAGCATGTCATTGATTGTTACTACGGAAAGCACATCATGCCGCCAATGACACTGCATCAAGTGCTCAAGATGGGCAAAACAGCCAAACAACAATTAGCCATGAAACAACTGATGAAGAAACAGTCTCAAAAGGAGTGAGTTAGATGAGGAAAAAAGTCCTATTGGTTGACGACCATCCAGCCATGCTTTGGGCACTTAAAAACATGCTGGCACAACAAGTTCATTTTGAAATCATCGGAGAAGCAGTTGACGGCGATGGCTGCCTTGAGTTCGTCCGAGAAAATGAGACAGACTTGATCATCTTGGATATCGATATGCCAAAAGTAGATGGCTTCGATGTGATCCGCCGTTTAAAAATCATTGCTCCAGACAGCAGAATCTTGGTCGTGTCTTCTTTAGAAGCCAAGGTCTATGGCAGTCGCGTCAGAAGTATTGGTGGGCACGGCTTCATCAATAAGACAGCCAGTTCAGACATCATCCTAGCTGCTTGCCTAGCGGTATCTCAAGGATATACATTTTTTCATGTCAATAATTCATCCAAAATATTCAGCAGTGATGATCAAATCATTTCATCATTTTCACCAAGAGAATTTCAAGTCATTAAATACTTGGCCGATGGACACCCCAACAGTGCCATCTCAGAATTTCTTCACATCAGCACTAAAACAGTATCCACGTACAAGACCCGTGTTTATAAAAAAATTGGTGTGACCAACATCGCAGAGTTGATTACGTTTTGTAGAACCAATCGAATCACTGATGCTTAACGAACAACAGCTCACCCTCTTCGCATTCATTGGCACTTTCTTACTCAGTGTTTACTTAGTGATAAGAAATAAGCATTGGTCGAATCTCGCCCATAAAAACCAACAGAATCTAAGCGCATTTCAAGAAACAAAAAACCAAGCGATCTCAACCATCAGCCATGAAATAAGAACGCCCATCAGCGCCATACTCAGTATCCAAGAAAAGCTTTTACGCAATAGTCAGCTAGACCATTCTGAAAGAACCATCTTAGAGAGCGCTCATGCCTCGGCAGAGTCGATGCTAGAGGTTCTGAATCAATTACTGGATTTATCGAAAATTGATGCCGGAAAAATGACACTCAAAACAGAGGCCTGCAACTTGGGTAATCTGATTAAAAACATCAACCGAACATTTGGCACTCTTGCACAAAAAAATAAAACTACAGTCAACTGTCATATCTGCCCAGAGATTGCAGAAAGCTTGATGGCAGATGGCACAAGATTAGGTCAGGTATTACATAACTTGATCAGTAATGCCATCAAGTTTAGTCCAGACAGAAAAGTTCAAATCACGACTCGAACCATTGCAAATGATCATTTTGCTCAGATTATCTATTTTGAAGTTTCTGACAATGGCAGGGGGATACCCCCAGCTCATATAGCAAGGATATTCCAACCCTATGAACAATATGAGCATATTGATGCTGAGTTTTCACAATCAAGTACAGGTCTTGGCCTGACCATTGCAAAACAGCTGATTGCGATGATGGGCGGAAAACTGGAGATTGATTCTGAAGAGGGTTTGGGCACATCTGTGAGCTTCACGCTTTCTTTTAAGCGATCCATCCAGCAACCCAAGTACACAACTACCAATACTGCTTATGAGCAGACCACCCCCATCATCCACCATCACGAAAGCGTGATGATTGTGGACGATCATGCCCCAAGCAGACTTATCACAGAGGCTCAATTCAAAGATATGGGATATTGCGTTCACTCAAGCGCTTGCAGTCAAGAGGCTTTACAAAAAATTTGTGAGTCTTCTTTTGATATTTTGGTGACAGACTTGACCATGCCCATCATCAATGGAGATCAATTGGCAATTGCCGCTCATCAGCACTATGGTTCAAAAATAAAAATATTTGGCATCACCGCTCACACCGATGGAGCTCACAGATTGCTGAACCCTAATAATGTGTTTGATTCTGTTTTGATCAAGCCGGCATCCCTGAAAGATTGGGAACAAACACTAACTCTTGAAAAAACATATTTAATGACATTCAAAGACTCTGCTGACTCGCCACATTCGATGCTCAAAATCATTGCTAAAGAAATCTTGATGTTTCAAGAAACATCTTTGGATCTTTTACTTCAATGCCTTGGCAAACAAAAATGGGTATTGAGTGAAGTTGAATTGAAAAGTATCACTCATAAATTACTTGGTGGTGCCAAATTAAGTAATGACTTAAGACTGGCAAAACTTTGTGAACAATTTCAGGTAAAAATACCGATGCCACATCGACCTATTTTTTATGACCTTTGCATTGCCCTGATTCGATCCAACAAGATACTAAAAAACATAGTTGCTGAGTAGTAGCCATATATACATAAGTGCTCATTAGGCTATATGATTTAGGGATGCCATTTAAGAGATATTTATTGATATTGACGGGCTTTTTTTTAGCCACGCAAAGTATTGGCCTATTTGCGGAGGATTTTTTGCCTGCCTCAGTTGAATCAGCCATCAAAAAAAGTTCTATTCCCAAAGAAGCGATTGCAATATCTATTTCAAAAATCACGAGCCAACAAGGTCATACGACTTTTAACTCCCATGATGTGATTCATTGGCAGGAAAATTTAGGCATGAATCCAGCATCCACGATGAAGCTTGTCACAAGCTTGGCTGCCATGGAAATGCTAGGCCCTCAATACAGGTGGAAAACGGATCTATTCACGAACGGCCAAATCTCAAAAGGCACCCTGCGCGGGGACTTACTCATCAGAGGCAGCGGTGACCCAAAGCTGATTCCGGAAGAGGTGAATAAGCTTTTAGCCAATCTAAAAGCAAGTGGGGTAAAAAACATCCATGGAGATTTGATTTTTGACAGAAGCGCCTACGATAAATCTGTCAAAGAATCATCATTCTCTGACGGCGAACCAACTCGCGCATACAACGTTGCTCCAGACGCTCTTTTGTTTGCCTTTAATAGTTTTAGCTTTCAGTTTTTTCCAAATCTTGAAAATCGCTTGGTTGTCATCAAGCAAACGCCACGCATGGCCAATCTATCGATTGATAACAACTTGGTGGTGGTCGATGGTCCTTGTACCAATTGGCGAGACGGCATCACCATATCTTTGAAGACGGAGAAAAAATCAGACTGGGTTGCCAGCTTTAACGGTGACTATCCCAGCGGCTGCGCAACGGCTCATTGGAACATTGTTGCCTCTGACAGTGATCAATTTTTATCCCAAAGCTTGATTGCCGCATGGGAAGACCTTGGTGGCACATGGGGCAAAAAGCCAACGATCAAAAGCGGGCAATTAACCGAATACTTTCGGCCCATCGTGACACATTTTGGCATCCCACTGTATGAATCAGTCAGAGACATCAATAAGCTTTCTAATAACGTGATGGCGAAACAAGTTTTACTCACGCTGGCATTAGAAAAAACTGGAGGTCCAGGAAAAACCAGCAACGGAGACATGGTGGTGAAATCTTGGCTCAAGAAATATCAATTAGAGATGCCTGAACTGGTCATCGAAAACGGTTCAGGCCTATCACGCATTGAAAGAATCAGCTCAAAGCACCTCAATCAAGTCTTACTGCTTGGCTTAAATTCTTCAACCAGAGATTACTTCACCGAATCACTTCCTATTGCTGGAGTGGATGGAACAATGAAATTTCGTTTGAAAGATAAGCTTCGTCAATACATCCCCAGAAAAGGCGATGCACAAGCATTTGAAAATAACTTAGCTCAATTCCCCAAGCCAATCAAAAAATATGGCGCTTATATCAAAACGGGATCTTTGGCTGATGTCAGAAGTATTTCAGGCTATGTTGTGAGTAAAACAGGGCAGGTGTATGCAATCTCATCATTCATCAATCATCACAATGCTCGCTCAGGTCGAGGTATTCATGATGCATTAATGACTTGGCTTCTTGATGATGGGCCGCAACAATTACATGCCAGAGCCAACTGAGGCACGCCCCAGTCTATCTCGGATCGCATCCCATTCAATACCGTCCGGTAATTGCTCAAAGAAAATACAATCAACGTTCAATGAATCTAAATGCCTGAGCATTGCATAAAGCTCGCGAGCCAGTGATTTTGATTCAACCGGCAACACTAATTCTTTTGTCACATTCCTCAAACTAAGCTGAGCTTGTGGAAAATGAACCCAAGCAATTTTCTTAAAACCTGCAACCTCATTTACTTCAGAAAATGTTGTGTTGGCATTTTTGGGGTCATATACAAGTAATTTTGTCTTTGGCGCATAGTGCGCACTCAAACTACCAGACACCCTTGGTACCGATAGATTAGATTCTGATATTGTCGATCTAGTCTTTGTTGCAAGACCATCAGTCTCGCTATTTGGATTAAGCGCCTGATCAATCATAGCCTGAGTGATCGCACCTGGCCGTAGAATCAAGGCACCATGAGTGTCAAGGCGAGTCAGATCAACAATGGTTGACTCAATACCCACATCACAAGGGCCACCATCGATCACCAATACTTCGTTGCCTGGAAATTCTTCACGCACATGCTCAGCTGTGGTTGGAGAAATTCTGCCAAAACGATTGGCAGAGGGTGCTGCCAATCCACCGCCAAAAGCTTTTAATAAGTCTTGTGCCACAGGATGTTGCGGGCACCGAACCCCAACCGTCTCTTGCCCACCTGTTATTTCCGATAAAACATTTTTTGCTTTTGGAAGAATCATGGTCAAAGGACCAGGCCAAAACTTGTTGGCCAAAATCAAAGCTTCCGGCGAAACATCTCTGGACCACTGGCTGAGTATTTCACGCCAAGCAATTGCACTGGCTTGCTGATCATTGGCAACACTCGCTTCAGGTTGTGCGATGTGAACAATCAAAGGGTGGCCCGAAGGACGGCCCTTGCTAGAAAATATTTTATTAATTGCTGCAACGTTATTCGCATCAGCGGCGAGACCATAAACTGTTTCGGTGGGCATCCCCACTAATCCACCCGCCTTAAGAACGTCTACCGCCCTTTGGATTGAATCAGGCATGATCAGCGCGCAATTTTTAGGACTTCTATGGCCTCTTGGCAAACCAACTCAACAGCTGATGAGGATTTACCAACAAAGTTAATATGCCCCATCTTGCGACCGACGCGAGGCTCAGCTTTGCCATACAGATGCAGCTTTGCTGAAGGAGACTTAAGAATTTTTTCCCAAGAAGGCTCTACTTGCTTTCCAAAGACCAACCACTCATCACCCAAAATATTGAGCATGATGCTTGAGCCAATCAACTCAGTACTACCCAAAGGCAAACGCGTCATTGCTCTGACTTGCTGTTCAAATTGACTTGTTAAACAGGCATTCTGAGTATAGTGACCAGAATTGTGTGGGCGTGGAGCAATCTCATTGGCAACTACTTCGCCATTTTTGAGCACAAAGAACTCAACACATAACACACCCACATAATCTAAACGACGAATAATTTCTTTAGCAGCGTCGATGATTTTTGTTTCTTGAGCTGGATTGATCGAAGGTGCTGGTACAGTTGTTGTGTGCAAAATACCATTTTTATGAATGTTTTGCGCAATTGGATATGCAACAACTTCATCATCATGACCCCGCACCACCAATGCTGATACTTCGAAGGCTAAATCCATGCGTTTTTCTAAAACACACACAACTTGGTTAAAACCATTCCAAGCCTTCACAAGTTCTTCACAATCATGAACCGTTATCTGCCCTTTACCGTCATAGCCCATGCGCGCAGTTTTTAAAATGCCGGGAAATAAATCAGCAGAAACTGTTTGGACATCGCTATGCTTATCAATCACCTGATAAGGTGCTGGGCCAATACCGGCCTCTTTTTGCCACGTTGCCAAAAACTTCTTTTCTGCAACACGGTCTTGCGCAATGGATACCCCAGCACTTCTTGGGGCAACAAATACACCCAAAGACTCTAGCTCATCTAACGCCTTGGCTGGCACGTTTTCAAATTCAGTGCTAGCTGCTTGGCAGATACTTGCCATTTCTTTCAATGCAGCACTGTCGGTATAGCTTGCTTGAATATGTTTGTCTGCAACGATTCCGGCAGGACTCTGGGCATCAGGATCCAACACGCACACTTTGTATCCCATGGCTTGAGCAGCATGAGTGAACATGCGACCCAATTGACCACCCCCAAGAATCCCTAAGTAAGATCCCGGCAAAATTGGCTTTTGACGATCAGCCATAGATCAAGAATGTCCTGGTAAGTTCATGGCTCGTGCCTTTTCAGTTTGAGCACTGCGGAATGCCTCTAACTTTTTCGCTAGGGCAGAATCGTTGATTGCAAGATTGGCAATCACATGCAAGGCAGCATTGGCTGCACCGGCATCACCAATTGCAAACGTTGCCACAGGAATGCCTTTAGGCATTTGCACAATTGATAACAATGAATCTTCACCACTCAAATGCTTTGAAGCGACGGGCACACCAAAAATAGGCACAATTGTTTTTGCTGCCAACATCCCTGGCAAATGTGCAGCACCACCAGCACCAGCAATAATTGCTTTGATACCGCGCTCTGCTGCAGTTTCAGCATAAGCAAACATATCATCAGGCATGCGATGCGCAGAAACCACCTTGGCTTCAAAGGCAACACCGAAATCAGCCAAAGTTTGGGCTGCGTTCTGCATGGTGTCCCAATCAGAATTTGATCCCATCAAGATTCCAACAATTGGTTTTTGACTCATCTTTTTTCCTTTTTGCTTTTATCGAGCAATTAAGCAGTCAGTGTTTCTAAAGCTTCACGGTATTTAGCAGCGGTTTTTTCAATCACATCTTCTGGTAACTTTGGTGCTGGTGCAGACTTGTTCCATGGTTGACCATTGACTTTTGCAGACTCCAGCCAGTCACGCACAAACTGCTTATCAAATGAAGGCGGATTGGAACCCACCTGGTATGAGGATGCTGGCCAAAAACGAGACGAGTCAGCCGTTAAAACTTCATCCATCAACACCAAGGCATTATTTTCATCCAAGCCAAATTCAAATTTTGTGTCAGCAATGATGATGCCTTTGCTTGCAGCATAAATAGATGCTTCTTTATACAGGCGAATGCTGACTTCTTTGATTTTTGCAGCCAATTCTTGGCCGATGCGTTTTTCAACCTCTGCATAAGAAATATTTTCATCATGCTCACCAACATCCGCCTTTGCGGCTGGCGTAAAAATCGGCTCAGGCAACTGTTGTGCGTTTTGAAGACCTGCTGGTAATTTGATGCCGCAGATAGCACCAGTGTTTTGATAGTCTTTCCAACCACTGCCAGACAAATAACCACGCACCACAGCTTCAACCATGATTGGCTTCAAACGCTTCGTCACAATCGCGCGGCCCTTGACTTGATTCACTTCGTCCGCAGCCACAACTGAACATGGATCAATGCCGGTCAAATGATTAGGAATCACATGGCTTAATTTTTCAAACCAAAAATTAGCCATCTCATTGAGAACAATCCCTTTTCCTGGAATAGGTTCACCCATGACAACATCAAATGCTGATAAGCGATCAGTGGTCACCATCAATAACTGGCCTTCACCAATGGCGTAAATATCTCT
>JAGVCB010000212.1 GCA_020059445.1 Polynucleobacter sp.
ATAATTTACTAATGGACTTCTTAACAAATACAAATAATTTATTACTTCTTGCCACCCTGATCACATCAGGCTTGGCTTTGGCATTGCCTCAAATCATGGGGCGCCTTAACAAACAGCTGCTCAGTGTGCATGAGTCTGTGCAATGGATCAATCAGCGTCAAGCGCAGATTCTTGATATCCGCACGGCTGATGAATACAAAGCGGGCCACATCGCAAATTCTAAGCATTTGCCACTTTCAGAGCTTGATTCAGGCTTGAAACAAGCAAAAATTGATAGCAACAAGCCTATTATTTTAGTTTGTTTGAGCGGAACTAGAGCAAATACTGCCCTCGGAAAGCTTAAAAAAGCTGGCTGTAAGGAGGTTGCATGCATGGACGGTGGAATTTCTGCTTGGAATCAGGCGGGTATGCCACTTATCAAATAAGAGCAAATCATGACAAAAATTACGATGTACAGCACCCGAGTTTGTCCATATTGCAACATGGCTGAAAGATTGCTGGTCTCAAAAGGTGTTGAAATCACTGAAAAAATCTTGGTTGATGTGGATCCGGTGCGTCGTGAAGAAATGATGGCCAGAACTGGGCGCCGCACTGTGCCACAAATTTTCATTGGTGAAACCCATGTTGGTGGCTTTGATGATCTATCAGCATTGGATAAAGCAGGTAAATTAGACCCATTATTGGGCAAGTAAATAGGAAAAAATATGACAGAAGCAGTCAATGGTGAAATGGGCACAGACCCAAGTTTTCAAATCCAACGCGTTTATTTGAAAGATATTTCTCTAGAGCAACCCAATGCCCCAGAAATTCTATTAAATCAAGGCGAGCCAAAATTAGAAGTTCAAGTTGATATCCAAGCCAATCAATTAGATGACATTAATTTTCATGTCACTCTGATTGGCAGTGTGACAACAAAGATTGAAGACAAAGTACTCTTCTTGGTCGAAGCTCAGCAATCAGGTATTTTTGAGATTCGCAATATGCCAGAAGAGCAAATCAGCCCATTGTTGGCAATTGCTTGCCCAACCATTTTGTTCCCATATTTGCGCGCAAACATTGCAGACATGATCAGTCGAGCAGGGTTCCAGCCTATTCATTTGGCTGAAATTAATTTCCATGCTTTGTACGAGCAACGCTTGGCGCAAGGTGGTCAAGCTCAAGCTTCAAATGACAGCGGAATTATTCTGCCTAATTGATGAAGCACATTTATTTTCTTGGGGCAGGTGCATGGGGAACCGCAATGGCCTTGCATGCCTCAAAAAATAAACAAGGAATTCCAGTCACACTGTGGAGTCGCTCTGCTGAGCTTGCGCAAAGTATTCGAGCAACCCGCTTTAATCAACAGTACCTTCAAGATATTCAACTACCAACTGAACTTTTGATCAGCAGTGATTGGAATCAGTTGTTTGACGATTGTGAGCAAGAAGATTTATTGTTCATCGCAACACCCGTGTCTGGTTTAAAAGAAACAGTTGGTCAATTACTGAAGTTTCAGCAGGTTCCTAGAAATTGGGTTTGGTTGTGCAAGGGTTTAGAGCCAAAAACCTCATTGATGCCTCATCAAGTCATTGCAAGAGAGTTAAGTCTTGCTTCTGCCAATGACAGAGGTATCCAAACAGCAGTGTTGTCAGGACCGAGTTTTGCCTCAGAGGTTGCCAAGGGGCTGCCTTGCGCACTGACGGTTGCAAGTGATTCAAATGAATTAATTGCCAAGGTACAAGATGCTTTACACCATGGCAATATGCGCATTTATGGCAGTAACGATATTGTCGGTGTTGAATTGGGCGGCGCGATCAAAAACGTTTTGGCCATTGCAACAGGTATTGGCGATGGCCTAGGTTTAGGTTTGAATGCAAGAGCAGCATTATTAACTCGTGGCTTGGCAGAGATGATGCGTTTGATGACAGCCATGGGTGGTAAATCAGAAACAGCCATGGGTCTGACTGGTGTGGGCGATTTAATTTTGACAGCTACTGGTGACTTATCAAGAAATCGACGGGTTGGTCTTCAGCTTGCCACAGGAAAAAAATTACCAGAAATACTGAAGAATCTGGGGCATGTTGCTGAGGGCGTGCTTTGTGCTCAAGCGGTGAGTGATCTTGCAAAATCCAAGGGCATTGACATGCCTATCACTCACATGGTGTGTGAAGTGTTGTTCAAAGAATTGGACGCGGCGACAGCAGTGAAGTTATTGATGGGCAGAGACGCCAAGTCTGAAGCTTGATCGTTTATTCGCCACCTTTGAAGTCCATTTGGCGCCAAGCCTGATAAATCATCACTGCCACTGAGTTGGATAAATTCAAGCTGCGACTGTTTGCTCTCATGGGTAACCTCAAGCATCTTTCAGATAAAAAATGGTTTCGCACATCTTGAGCCAGGCCTTTGGTTTCAGAGCCAAAAATCAAAAAATCATTTTCTAAAAATTTAGCTTGAGCTAAAGTTGCTGTACCTTTGGTGGTGATAGCAAACATCCTGTCTTGAGGTGGCTTTTCTTGCTGAAGAAAATCTTGCCAATTTTCATGAACCTTCATATTGGCGTATTCGTGATAATCCAAGCCTGCTCGCTTCATGCTTTTATCTTCTAAAGGAAAGCCCAGTGGTTTGACCAAATGGAGTTGTGCTCCGGTGTTGGCGCATAAACGGATGATGTTGCCCGTATTGGGTGGTATTTCTGGTTCTACAAGAACAATGTTTAGCATGGTGATTTGTTGGGTGTTCTAAGAATGACCCAATTATGAACACTTTGCGCGCCAAAATCTTTAAGTAGCTGTGCAATCGCACTTAAAGTCGCTCCAGTGGTCATGACATCATCAATTAAAACGATGTTTTTATTTTTAACCAGGTCAACATTGTTGGGGTTGATAGAGAAAACATTACTTAAGCGTTGGCCCCGCTCTTGTTTACTAGCTGACACTTGATCACCTTCAAGGTGAATTCTGTTCAGTACTTTCCAGTTACTTTTTATCTTGAGTTTTTTTGAAAATAGTTTGCAGAGCTCCCATGATTGGTTAAAGCCTCTGCGGTGAAGTTTTTCTTGGCTCATGGGAATGGGTAATATGAGGTCAGCTGATTGCATTGTCTGATGTTCTCTCGGATGGATTTCTTGCCAAGCGTCGAGCAGGCCATGTGCAATGGCAATTTGATGTTGGTACTTATAGGAATGAATTGCTTCTGTCAAAAATCCACCATAACTGTCAAGACAGAATGTTGCGTCAAATGGGGGTTGTTTTTTTAGACACTCGAAGCACAATGAATTTTCTCCCTGGGGTGTTATTTGAATAGCGCATTGAACGCATCTATGTACCTGTGAGAGATCGGAAGAGCACAC
>JAGVCB010000124.1 GCA_020059445.1 Polynucleobacter sp.
GCGTGTTGAAAAAATCTTGATGCGGTCACCATTGACCACCATGTGATCACCGTCTACTGTGACAGTACCTGGGAAACGACCATGCGCTGAATCATATTGGGTCAAGTGAGCATTGATATCAATACCACCCAATCCATTGATTGCTACCACTTTGATGTCATCGCGCTTCTCTTCATAAATGGCGCGAACCACCATGCGACCGATACGACCATAACCGTTAATTGCAATTTTTATCATACATCCCTCATTCAATGACTCTTAATATTTATTTTTTAACTTTTAATTAATACAAATTACTTAACTCAAATTCAATATGACTCAAGCCTTCTACGATCACTTTTGCGTTATCAAGATGATCATTAGCGAAAAAGTGGCTTCTTACTCCAATAAAGTCCATCCCAGCTGCATGTGCAGCTTTTGCGCCATTATCAGAATCCTCAATCACCAAACATTTTGATGGCGAAATATTCAATTGATTTGCCGCCAATATATAAGCCTCAGGATCTGGTTTTTTGCGCTCAACTTTTTCACCACAAACAATGATCTTAGGTTCAATATCAACTCGACCTTTGATGGAGTTATTCCACAAGCTATCCCAATTTGATTGACTGGTTGTGGTAACCACCCCCCACTGACGATTTAGGTGCCAGATTTTTTTAATCAAACTAAAAAAACCTTTTCTAGGTTCAACAATGCCTGTGCTCATTAATCGAGCATAAATTTCATTTTTGCTTTGATGAACTTGCTTTAAAAATTCATCGCTGTGATAGTCCTTGAGTTGGCCCGTTGACTCGAGCATAGCTCTGTATGCCTTTAAACGCTCATGACCACCTGTTATTTTCAGAAGCTCTCTATATTGACTACTGTCCCACGACCAGTTCATCTTATGTGTAGCAAATGCACAATTAAAAGCTGGAAGATGACCAATTGCTTCAGTTTCCGCAATCGTGCCATCTAAATCAAATAAGACAATATCGTAGCCTCTTAAGTTAATCAGACTTTTTCCGATACTACCGTCTTTAATCATGCATGAAAAGGTCATTTGATCACTGCCTTCAAGTCGCCTTTGGTGTATTTTGCAGCCATGTTATCCATGCTGATAGTTTTAATCTTAGATGCTTGACCAGCACTACCGAAGGCAATGAAACGGTCATGACAGATGCCCCGCGCAGCCGCTGTGGCCACCTTAAAAAATGCTCGTGGGTCAAATTCCTCTGGCTTTTCTGCCATCAGTTTTCGCATTGCTCCAGTCATCGCTAAGCGAATATCTGTGTCAATATTTACCTTTCTAACGCCATTCTTAATACCTTCAACAATTTCTTCAACTGGTACGCCGTAGGTCTCTTTGATAGCACCACCATATTGACGGATTGTTTCTAACCATTCTTGAGGAACACTTGATGAGCCGTGCATCACTAAATGAGTATTTGGAATACGCTGGTGAATCGCTTTAATACGATCAATCGCTAAAATATCACCTGTTGGTGGGCGGCTAAATTTATAAGCCCCATGACTTGTTCCAATCGCAATTGCCAATGCATCTACTTGAGTTTCTTTAACAAACTCTGCAGCTTCATCCGGATCTGTCAATAGTTGTGAGTGATCTAAAACACCCTCTGCACCAACACCATCCTCCTCGCCAGCAGTGCCTGTTTCCAAAGATCCCAAGCAGCCCAACTCACCCTCAACTGAAACGCCA
This sequence comes from Polynucleobacter sp., assembly GCA_020059445.1. Taxonomy (GTDB): domain Bacteria; phylum Pseudomonadota; class Gammaproteobacteria; order Burkholderiales; family Burkholderiaceae; genus Polynucleobacter. Next base: position 1,700 of record JAGVCB010000124.1, read on the forward strand.
ACCGCATGAGCCATTTCTACAACTCGCTTGGTCACATCAACGTTATATTCATAAGAGGCTGGTGTTTTGGCATCTTCACGCAAAGATCCATCCATCATGACACTAGAAAAACCACTGCGGATAGACATTTGGCAAACGGCTGGCGATGATCCATGGTCCTGATGTAAACAAACTGGAATATGCGGATACTGCTCAGTAGCAGCCTGAACCATCAAGCGTAAAAATGATTCGCCAGCGTACTTTCTAGCACCTGCTGATGCTTGCAAAATAACAGGGCTGTCAAGCTCATCAGCGGCCTGCATGATGGCATGGATTTGCTCCATGTTATTGACGTTAAATGCTGCCAAACCATACTGCTGTTCTGCAGCGTGATCTAATAATTGTCTAAGTGAAATTAAAGCCATGATGATGTCCTTGTGAAATTTTTAAATTAAGTGAACTATTGAGAAGCTCGTTGAGTCAAGATTTCTACAGCAGGAAGAGTTTTTCCTTCAAGAAATTCCAAGAACGCACCGCCACCCGTTGAGATGTAATCAATTTGATTGCTGATGTCATATTTAGTGATTGCAGCCAATGTGTCGCCACCACCACCAATCGTGAATGCTGGTGAATGAGCAATCGCAGCGGCCAACATCTTGGTACCGCCACCAAATTGCTCAATTTCAAATACGCCCATCGGTCCATTCCAAACGATCGTTCCTGCATTTGAAATAATCATGGCTAACTTGGCAGCTGTTCTTGGGCCAATATCTAAAATCATGTCATCATCTTGAACTTGATCTGCCATCACCTTGTTGGCTCTTGCTTGCGCAGAAAATTCGTTAGCCACAATCACATCGGTTGGAATTGGCACCTCTGCACCGCGCGCCTCCATCATTTCCATGATTTCTTTAGCTTCATTGACCAAATCTGGTTCAGCTAACGACTTTCCAATGGGAAGACCTTTGGCCAATAAAAAAGTATTTGCAATACCGCCACCCACGATCAACTGATCAACTTTAGTAGCTAATGTTTTTAAGATAGTAAGTTTGGTTGAAACTTTAGACCCTGCAACGATTGCGACCAAAGGTTTTTGTGGACTGAGCAGAGCCTTACCAAGCGCATCAAGCTCAGCAGCCATTAGTGGGCCAGCGCAAGCCACCTTGGCATACTTTGCAACTCCATGAGTGGTTGCTTCTGCACGGTGCGCCGTACCAAATGCATCATTGACGTAAACGTCACACAATTCAGCTATTTTTTTTGCTAAACCATCGTCGTTTTTCTTTTCGCCTTTATTGACTCGGCAGTTTTCTAATAAAACTACTTCGCCTGGCGCGACCTTGACTCCACCCTCAACCCAATTGGATATCAATGGAACTTTTCTACCCAACAAATCTGCAATTCTTAAAGCAATCGGCCCTAAAGTGTCTTCTGGTGAAAACTCACCTTCAATAGGTCGACCCAAATGGGAAGTCACCATAACAGCCGCACCCTGATCCAGTGCATATTGAATCGCAGGAATTGATGCTCGTATACGTGTGTCATCCATGATCACGCCAGTATCATTTTGCGGAACATTCAAATCAGCGCGAATAAATACTCTTTTGCCTTTCAAATAGACATCGGACATCCTTAAGAAATTCATCAGATTCCCCTGAAATAATTTGGCACATCTGAAATATCTGGCACCAAGCGATCAGGATCAGCCATGCTGATAGGACGACCATGGTTATAGCCATATGGCACTGCCCAACACACAACACCTGCAGCCTTTGCTGTTGCTACGTCAATTTCAGAGTCGCCAATGAATAAACTATGGCCTACACTTGTGTGCAATTGTTGTAAACAATGTTCAATAACTCCAGGATGAGGCTTCTTAACTGGCAGTGTATCGCCACAAATGATCATGTCAAAATATTTTTCAAGATCATGTGCCGCCAATACTCTATTGGTGAAACGTGTTTCTTTATTAGTAATGATTGCTTGCTTAACACCAATACTTTTTACTTTCTCTAGCGTTTCAATTACTTTTGGAAAAGGAAAGCTTGATGTGCCAGCAGTCTCTTGATAATGAACAATGAAACGCTCCATCACCTTATCCCAAGACTCATTTTTATTGCCTGATGTTGCAGCCCATGCTTGCTGCATCAGCCATCCTGTGCCATGACCGATCCATCGACGAACATCGCTTTCATCAACGCCTCGGCACTCAAAATCAGATAAAGTTAAATTGACTGCTTGAGTAATTTCATTAGCAGTATCAAGCAGCGTTCCATCTAGGTCGTACATCACTAAGGCCATGGTGATTCCTTATGTTTCAATAATTAAACTTATACAAGCGAGACCAAACGATCCGCTGTTACGCCCAAATAGTTGTAGACCAACGGTGCTGGAGCGGATTCGCCAAAACGGTTAATGCCCACAACATCCCCCTCAAGGCCAACATACTTTCTCCAAAAATCAGCATGACCTGCTTCGATTGCCAGGCGTCTTACTTTTGGAGGCAAAACAGAATCTTTCCAAGCTTGGTCTTGTTGATCAAAAAGGGTTGTGCATGGCATTGACACAACACTCACCTCTTTACCCAAAGCCCTTAACTTTTGTTGCGCTTCCATCGCCAAAGATACTTCTGAGCCAGTCGCAATCAATACAGCAAATGGCTGACCTTTTGCAGGAGAAAGAACATAGCCACCTTTTCGAATACCCTCTTCACGCTGAGGATCAGCTGTGTATTGCGGTAAATTTTGACGAGATAGGAACATGGCTGATGGGCCATCTTGACGCTCAATGGCATGAATCCAAGAAATTGCTGTTTCAAGTCCATCACATGGTCTCCATAAATGAAGGTCTGGAATGACTCTTAAACTGCTCAAGTGCTCTACAGGCTGGTGAGTCGGTCCATCTTCACCCAAACCAATTGAATCATGGGTCAAGACATAAATGACTCTCTGTTTCATCAGAGCACTCATACGAATGGCGTTGCGTGAGTAATCTGAGAAAACCGCAAAAGTTCCACCGTAAGGAATTAAGCCCTTGTGCAAACAAATGCCATTCATGATGGCACTCATACCAAATTCGCGCACACCATAAGAAATGTAGTTTGCAGCAGTATCAGGGTTTTGATGCCAAGCTTTACTTGCCTTACCCGCTGTTAAATTAGAACCTGTTAAGTCTGCTGATCCACCCAGCAATTCTGGAATACCTGAAACCAAAACATCCAAAGATTGTTGTGACGATTTTCTTGTGGCAGTTGGCGCCTCAATAGACTTCATTAAGGTTAACAAAGAGGCTTTGGTTTGTGGCCAATCTGCAGGCAACTCCTGACGAATCGTGCGCTTTAATTCTTTTGCTTGATCCGGGTACTGAGAGGCATAGCTTGAGAATAATTTCTCCCAAGCTGTTTCTAAAGTCACACCCGCAGTAATAGCGTTCCATGCTTGCTTGATATCTGCTGGAATTTCAAATGGTGCATGTGGCCAATTCAGTGCCGTACGGGTTGCTTCTGTCTCTTTAGCCCCCAATGGTGCGCCATGCACATCATGTGTGCCAGCCATATTTGGCGACCCCCAACCAATGGTTGTTTTACAAATAATTAAATTCGGGCGATCAGATTTTAGAGTTTGATCAATTGCTTTTTTTATTTCATCACTGTTATGACCATCGATTGGACCAATCACATTCCAGCCATATGATTTAAATCTAGCAGCCGTATCATCTTTGAACCATCCACCCACATGACCATCGATAGAAATGTCATTGTCATCATAAAAACAAGTTAACTTATTCAAGCCCCAAACTCCGGCTAATGAACATGCCTCATGACTAACACCTTCCATCAAGCAACCGTCACCCAAAAACACCCAAGTTCGGTGATCAATCATTTCATGATTTGGCTGATTAAATCTTTGAGCCAATAATTTTTCTGCCATTGCCATACCTACTGCATTGGCCAATCCCTGACCTAAAGGACCAGTGGTGGTTTCAACTCCAGGGGTAATACCCACCTCCGGGTGACCTGCGGTTTTACTATGTAGCTGACGGAATTGTTTCAAGTCATCAATCGTGACTGGGTAACCAGTCAAGTGCAATAACGCATACAACAACATAGAACCATGACCATTAGATAGCACAAATCGATCACGGTTAAACCAACTCGGATTACCAGGATTGTGTTTTAGGTAATGACGCCACAGAACTTCTGCGATATCAGCCATGCCCATGGGAGCGCCAGGGTGACCTGACTTTGCTTTTTCAACAGCGTCAATAGCCAAGAAACGCACAGCGTTGGCAAGTTGTTTTGCGCTTGTATTCGTTGCAGTCATGATGATTCTTTCAATTAATTAGTTTGATAAATGATTTAAATACGACGCTTCATATCCATCAAACGAAGAATCATTGGTGTAAAAATCAATTGCATGGCCAAGCCCATTTTGCCGCCGGGAATCACCAATGTATTTGGACGAGTCATCATAGAACCATCTAACATTGAAATGAGGTATGGGAAATCAATACCTTTTGGATTTGCGAAGCGAATCACCACCATACTTTCATCCGCACTTGGAATATCTTTAGCGATGAATGGATTAGATGTGTCAACGGTAGGCACACGCTGAAAGTTCACATGAGTCTTTGAGAATTGTGGGCAGATATGCTTCATGTAATCAGGCATACGGCGCAAAATGGTGTCAACAACAGCATCTTGTGAATAGCCTCGCATATTTTGGTCACGGTGAAGTTTTTGAATCCACTCCAAATTGATAATAGGCACCACACCTACCAATAAATCAACATGTCTTGCTACGTTGGCATCTTCACCAACATAAGCGCCATGCAAACCTTCATAAAACAATAAGTCAGCACCTGGCTCCATGTTTTTCCAGGGTGTGAAAGTACCTGGATCCTGCTTGAACTCAGCGCCCTCAGCTGCATCATGGATGTATTTACGGTATTTTCCTGAGCCGGTCTCACCAAATGTTTTGAAAATTTCCTCTAACTCTTTTAGTAAGTTAGCTTCTGGACCAAAGTGACTAAAGTGGTTATTGCCTTTTTCTAATTCTTTCTTCATTTGCTCACGCATTGACATGCGATCAAAGCGATGCATTGAGTCGCCTTCAAGAACTTGAGCCTTGATACCATCACGTCTAAAAATATGTTGAAAGCTCTTCATCACCGTTGTTGTTCCAGCGCCTGAAGAACCTGTCACAGCAACAATAGGATATTTAACTGACATTTTTTCTCTCCAATTTAATCTTTAAAGATCAGCGATATAGGGATCGATCACCAAATAGTGGTGATGAGTATTTTTGGTCTGATCCAGTGTCATATTCGTGGTGATATTTTTCTATGCGCTCTACTTCATTGCGCGAACCTACAACCACTGGAATACGTTGATGAATATTTTCTGGTTGCACATCCATGATGCGTTGACGACCTGTCGACGCCAAACCTTTAGCTTGCTCAATCACAAAGCTCATGGGATTAGCCTCATACATCAAACGCAGACGCCCAGGCTTTGAAATATCTTTGGTGTCGCGCGGGTACATGAATACACCACCACGCATCAAAATACGATGAACATCAGCCACCATAGAGGCAATCCAACGCATATTGAAATCACGGCCGCGAATATCTGTTTTTCCGGCCTTGCATTCAGTCACGTAACGTTGAATTGGCGGCTCCCAAAAACGTTCGTTACTTGTATTAATCGCAAACTCACTCGTATCAGCAGGAATCTCAATATCAGGATGAGTCAAGATGAAGTTACCTACCTCACGATCCAAAGTGAATCCATGGGTGCCTTTGCCAACCGTGATCACCAACATTGTTGATGGTCCATAAATGGCATACCCGGCTGCCAATTGTTTGGTTCCAGCTTGCAAGTAATCAGCCATGACAGGGTCTCTGCCTTTGGGTGCTTCTAAGATTGAGAAAATTGAACCAACTGAAACGTTCACATCAATGTTCGATGAGCCATCTAGAGGATCAAAGACAGCTAAAAATGGTCCTTTTTTTGCAGGATCACTCACCAAGATTGGGTCATCATTTTCTTCCGATGCTAAACCTGCAATCAAACCTCCTAATTGGAAAGTATTGATAAAGGCTTTGTCTGACAGCACATCCAATTTTTTCTGGGTTTCTCCTTGGACATTTTGGGTATCCAAGCTACCTAAAATTCCAGCCAAATCTCCCTTGGCGGTCATTGCAGATATTGCCTTGACAGCTGCAGCCACATCTACCAGTAATGCAGCTAAATCACTCTTTCCCTCAGCTTGTAACTGCTGAATTAAGAACTTTGATAAGGTGGTTCTCCCTAGATGCATATCGTTTCCCTGTACCCATATTTAATTTATGCATTAAATGTAGTTCGGTATATTCATAACATCAAATCATAAATATTTACTTATTCATAAGTTTTAGCTGATAATTAAGTATGCGCCCCTACACAGTCAAACAAATCCAAACATTTATTGAGGTCGCCAAAGAGAAATCAATCTCCAAGGCAGCTGAGAATTTGCATGTGACTCAACCAGCCATTTCTATGCAAATCAAACAGTTAGAAGATGTGTTTGGCTTAGCTTTGATTGAACCAATGGGGCGAAATATTCAGCTCACCAGCGCAGGATGGGAGTTTTTGTCTCGGGCTAAATCAGTACTTTCCGAACTAAAAGATCTTGAATCAGCCATGGCTAACCACTTGAATTTAGGTCAAGGTGAAATAAGTTTGGGGATTGTGACAACTACCAAGTATTTCGTCCCAATGTTATTGGTTGAGTTTAGAAAACTTTTTCCCGGCATAAAAATCACGCTAAAAATTGATAACCGAGAGAACATTTTGGCCATGCTTTCGAGAAACGAAGTGGATCTTGTGATCATGGGAAGAGTTCCAAAAGAAATGGGTTGCACAGCAACTCCTTTTGCAACCAATCCAATGGCCATCGTTTCAGGTCCCACGCATCCAATGTCTCGAAGAAAACAAGCCACCTTTTCAGATCTCAACGATCAAGAGTTTGTGGTAAGAGAAAAAGCATCTGGTACACGCCAAGCGATGGAGAGAATGTTTGAGTTTCACAAGACAAAGCTGAACATTGCTATGGAGATGCCCAGTAATGAAACTA
>JAGVCB010000224.1 GCA_020059445.1 Polynucleobacter sp.
GCTTGAAAAGGCGTGTAACTTAGGAAAGATTGACGACAAAACAGTGACGTACTGTAAAACCGTTGCATCTTGGATTGACAGATGGATTGGTGAAGGCCGGATCACATACGATGGATTCACGCAAGCAAAAAAATTAGCATCACAAATGATAAAGGACAACACATGAGTAATTACGGATGGTCTGCGTTAGTTTGTATATCAATAATTGCGCTGTCAGGTTTTATGTCTTGGCATTTCGACAGTGGTTGGTACTTGTTGTTGCTTGGCCTTTTATCTTGCATCAAAGCGCCGCAATGAAAAACGATGCATCGCCAGTGGCAACAACAGACGAGTTCAGGTTCAGGGACGACATGCACAACGCGCCGCGCGGGAAAAAACTGCTCTTGTTAAACGAGGGTGGAGTGCTTGTTACCGGGGTTTTAAACAGCGAAAATTCAGAACATTTTATCGAATGGCAGTACATCCCCAAAAGGGCTAAAAAGGTGAGCAAATGAAAATTACATACAAATTGGTTCCCATGGCAATCAGGAATAAGCCGATTAAGCGAATCATGCCGAGTAGCCTAAAGGTAAGCGTAGGCGTGTGCATGGGTGTGGCGTGGGCGGTGTTTATGCTGGCGCTGGGTTTGATCGTTTACTTGAGTTAGCCGGCTTGTTGTTCGCCGACAAAATGCGCGTTTGCCAAGAACTGGCGCAGATAAGAGCGCCCGAAGTACGCGCGCCCTTCTTGCTGGTACTCCACGATGCCGCCGGGCTTGCGGTCCGTGACCACGAACACGCGGCCCTTCGTTTCAGCGTTGAACACCCAGCGACTGCCAACAGGCGCTTGGTTGCGTGCGTTCGGGATGAGTGCTTTGTTCATAGGTCTTATTGAATCACAACAAAGAACACTGCGCAAGTCTTTTGTTGCATCACGCAAAAGCGTTACACTTGCGCCATGAACAAAGAGCCAAAGCCCAAGGGCCGCCCACCTGTTGCCGAAGCCGACCGCCTAGTGCAGCGGTCAATCCGACTGCCGCCGCACCTGTGGGCAAAGATCGACGCGGCGGGCCTCGTTGCGCTTCGCGCCTACCTTGACCGCTGGCGCATCAAACCACCAGCCGGCTAACACGCCAGTCAACCGGACTTGCCTTCGGCAAGCCGGTTACCGGCAACGATGATGACCAACAGCGCATGCACAAAAGATGGTGGAGTTTTGGTTCTTGGTGTAGTAAACATTTTTGAGTGTGTGCAAGGAGTTGATCATGATTGACGAAACAAAGTGATAAGTGTACCCACCCATTTGGGTGATATGAAGCTTTAATAAATTATGGCACAATGAACTCACTGATTCAATAAAAAAAGGGGGATAAGGCCATGAGCAAGCAATCAACAGTATTAGCAAGTAAGTATCAAATGGGAACGGGCGGACATCTTCGCCTGTGCGCCCATCAGGGCACACTGACCCTTCAGTGGGATGGCAGGCCTGGGTGGAATTCCGGGTATTCCAAAGACACGTGGGCAGACACGCCCACAAACCGCAAGAAGGCATACGCTGACTTCGAAAAAAGAGCAGCATAAACACCGGGGCTTCGGCTCCAACAAAACGGAGAGCAACATGCCAACATTAAACAAACCAAATCTAACACTCGGCAGGTTCTTGCGGGAGTTCGCAATTGATCACTGCATGCGCACAGGCAAATGCATAGATTGTTTCATACTTCCTGAAGCGATGTACGTACAGTTGAGCGAAGACCCAGACTTTGAGCAGAGTGGCCTTGCCTGGATGGGAGAGTTCGACGGGTTTTTCATCTTTGGTAGCTCAAGAAACAAGAAAGTCTGCATGCGCGAAGTCGGCGCGGCGGTCAATCACCCAATTTTGTAGGAGACGTCGGACATGGTGCAGGCTAGGAACAGGGGAACATACGAGGAACGAAAGATGGTAGCCATTCAAAATAAGATGGCCCAGACAGTAATTAAGAGGAAAGTAAAAGCTGGAGTTTCAAAGTTAATGATGACAGCGATGGCAATTATGGCATCAATGGGAGATCGAAAATGACACCAGAACAAGTAATTCAGGAAGTAGAGACGAATGACTTTTGCAGGATCAAGCATAGGACATACTTGTGGAAAACTTCGGAAGCTGCGCACGCGATCCGGGTTGAGACAAAAGAACCCTACATCTTGATTGAAGATGGTGATTGGTGTGTGCCAAAAGGTGTTCGCGGGGCTGGCGACAAAAAGCTAATTGAGGCGTGCAATGCTTAAAACCGTACAATGTAAAGATATTCCCACGGAGCCAATACTAGAGCTTCTTGCTAGTAAAAAAAAGATGTGGCCAATATCAAAAGTGCAGGCAGTCATGCCAGCTTGGACCCCAAAGAATTTGGTTCGGGCAAAGTTAAAAACACTGGTTAAAAATGGGTTGATTGACGGTTGCTGCTGTGGTTGTAGGGGGGACTTTGAAATCAAGGACAAAGGCAGATTGTATTTATCAACTAAGGAATTGATTTAACAGGAAAGTAACAGAGCAAGAGTCTTGAATGATCTTGCCCTAATTTTTTATTGTGATAACATCGGCAAAGGTGCATAACAAGCTGAATATCATGACAAAAAAACAATCTAACTGGCGAGTGACAGATACAACTGGTATGACCGGCGAACAAGTTGCTGAACTTGCGGCGAAAGAATCAAAGCCAAAAAAAGCGCCGGCGAAGAAAGCCAAAAAGCCAGCGGCACCAAAAACACAAGCCGAGCCCAAGCCAGAAAAAATTGTGCTTCAATATTATGGCGGAAAAAGTGGATTCAGTGTCACTTTCACCAAGGAGAGATTCGAAGTTAAATACCACGCGTACATGACCAAAGATGCAAATTTAAAAGGCGCAACACCGCCAGAGGATTGGGCCGCTCTTCTGAAGGCTATAGACGAAAAAGATTTCTTACCGGAAAACGTCGACAGAAC